>JBGSQO010000495.1:0-3774 GCA_041738055.1 Filomicrobium sp. | reverse complement strand
CGCCGGCGTGCCGTGGCGGCAGGCGGAGGCGCGCGCCGCCCAGATCCTGACCTCGGTCGGGCTGGGAGAGCGCCTGAAGCATCGCCCGGCCGAGATGTCGGGTGGCGAGCAGCAGCGCACCGCCATCTGCCGCGCCGTCGCCAATACCCCGCGCATCCTGCTCGCCGACGAGCCGACCGGAAACCTCGATCCGAAGACGTCGGGCCTCGTATTCAACGGCATGCTGGACCTGATCCACACGACGGGCGTGGCCGCGTTGATCGCCACCCACAACCTGGAGCTGGCCGCCCGCATGGACCGCGTGCTGCGTCTGGCCGACGGCCATCTCGTCGAGATCGCGCCCCACGAGGTATTATGAGGGCGTCGGCAGTGTCACGTGCGTCAGTGCGCGGGTAACGATTTCAGACCGGACGATCAGGAGGGCAGAGATGACCATCGAGGCGATGAAAGAGGAACGATTCTGGGCGATTATCGATGCCACACTGCCGCTCGCCGATGATCCGGTTCGCCAGAAGCAGGCGCTCGTGGCCGCGCTGAAGAAAATGAAGCCGGACGATATCGCAGCGTTCCAGGCGGCCTTCACCGAGACGGTCGACCGCGCCTACACCTGGGACCTGTGGGGCGCGGCTTACGTGATTCATGGCGGATGCTCGGACGACGGCTTCGAGTATTTCCGCCGCTGGCTGGTCTCCAAGGGCCGCGAGGTCTTCGAGACGGTGGTGAACGATCCCGAGCGGCTGGCGAAGATGGAGTTGGAGCCCGGCCCCGACGGCGGGTTCCAGTTCGAGGAGTTCGGTTATGCCGGGATGGAGGCCTGGGAGGCAGCCGGTGGACAGGGCAAGCTCATGGACCAGATCGATATTCCCAAGGCCACGACCGAGCCCGATGGCGAGCCGTTCGAAGAGGACGAGGATCACCTCTCGGCGCGTTTCCCGCGCCTGTGGAAGCGTTACGGCGAGGACCCGCTGGGCTGAGGGCTGGGCGCATTTGGGCCGTCCGTGCTAGGCTGCAATCATGAACACGTTTTCGCGGTCCATCGCTCCGCAGGATCCCCCGGCGCCCGAGCCCTTCGCGCGCTGGAAATGGACGCTCGCCGACCTCGATCGCATGACGGAGGCGGGCATCATTCCCGAGGGTCGCAACGTCGAGCTGATTGACGGGGAGTTGTACGCCTTGAGCGCCAAGGGCAATCGCCACGAGATGGTCCGCAGTGAGTTACTGGCATCGATGTTTGCCCGCAGACCACCGCACGTGAAGGTATTCTCCGAGCTCGGATGGAGACCGCGCGGTGATGTCTATCTCGAGCCCGGCCTGTTGTTGACCGAGGCTCGCGCAACGGCAGCAGCGTGCCCGACTGATGCCGTTCTCCTGTTGATCGAAATCGCCGACACGAGTCGATCCTACGACCTGAAGGTCAAGGCGCCGATCTACGCGCGGCTGGGCGTTCGGGAACTCTGGGTCATCGACGCCGACACGCTCATCACGACAGTGTTCCGGGAGCCCCACGAGAGCGGCTACCAGTCGCGGATCGAGGTTGCGGCGGGAGACCTGCTGGTGCCCGCGCTGATCGACGGGTTCAGTCTGCGCGTGGCCGATCTTGGCATCGAGCCGGAGGGCGCCTGACTATCGCGCGCTTGGGCGCGCTTTTTTCGCCCTACCAGATCGCGCTGGGCGGGGCGCCGGCCGTGATCTCGGCGATGCGGGCGCGGGTGGGCGCGACGATATCGGCGGGTAGCGCGTCGGGGGCGAAAAACCCGTGTTCGGCAATCTCGTGGTTGGGCTTGGGCGGCACCGGCTGCGCAAAGGCGGTGACGACGTAGAGTGCGATATGGTCGTTGGGAAAGGCGCGGGCGTTGGAATAGAGCCCGAAGAGACGCGGCTCGGCCGTCAGGACGACCCCGGCTTCCTCGGACAACTCGCGAGTCAGCGCCGACAGCACGGTCTCCCCTTTCTCGACGCCGCCGCCTGGAAAGTGCCAGCCGGGGCGGTACGTGTGGCGGATCAGCAGAATGCGGCCATCCGGGGCGATCACGCAGCCCTGTGCGCCGAGCGTCAGTGCCCGCGATAGCCGCCAATAGCTCTGCAGGACCTTGGCGACGATCTTCTGGGCAATCACCCGCATGCCTCCCTCGATCTCGTTGACGCGGCCTGGACCGGCTGCCAAGTCCTGGCGGGCCATCAGTCGGTGATCATTGGCCGCGTCCGGGTGAAGGCTCCGCGCGGCGGGCCAGAGGTCCGACAGGCCGTTCAATGATCCAAGTATCGGCAGGGTCATGGCGTAGCAATCCAGTATCGTGCGGTCGAGAGCGGGGAGCGGGTAATCTATCCTATGTCGGACGACAAAATCGTTACCCTGGCGCATCTTTCCGACGTTCATTTACCCGGGAACGTGGGGCACGCGCCGCTGCACTGGTCGGTCAAGCGAGCGCTCGGATACCTGAACTGGCAGCGCGGTCGGCATCTGACGCACACGAGGCCTTCGATCGAGGCCATCGTGAGGGACCTTGAAGCCGCGCACCCCGATCATATCGCCATCACCGGGGATATCGCGAACCTGGGGCTGCCCGCAGAACTGGAGGCGGCGCGGGTCTGGCTCGCGAGCCTCGGGCCGGCCGACCGCGTCAGCGTCGTGCCGGGAAACCACGACGTCTACGTGCCGATGCGCCGCGATCCCGGCATCGGCCGCTGGGCTCCATTCATGACGTCGTTCGAGCGGCCGGGGGAACCACAAGCTGGCGGGGGGGAGCCGTCGTTCCCGTTCGTGCGGCGTCTGGGGCGTGTCGCGCTCGTTGGTCTCAATTCGGCGATTCCGACGCCGGTGTTCGTGGCGGCCGGTCGGCTCGGGTCCATGCAACTCGCTGCGGCGTCGGAACTCCTGCAACGGCTCTGGGCGGAGGGGCTCGTGCGCGTGGTCCTGATCCACCATCCTCCCCTGCCGGGACAAGCCACGCATAGGCGAGCGCTGGCAGATGCGGCCGATCTGGCCGAGGTGCTGCGGGAGGCGGGGGCAGAGATCGTGCTGCACGGCCACAATCATCGCGACAGCCTCGCATGGGCGGCAGGGCCTGCGGGTCCCATTCCCGTGGTCGGGATCGCCTCGGCATCGGCGAGCCGGTCCATCGATGGCGGCAATCTCGCCCGCTACAACCTGTTGCAGATTTCCGGTCGGGCGGGTGCTGCTCGCATTCGGGTGATCGGGCGGGCCTTGGATCGACCGGGGCCGGGCGGCCGGGTGGTCGAGGTCGAACGCTACATGCTGGCGGAAGGCCGGCGCATTGACGGCTGAAGCCATCCGTATGAAGGTCTGACGCAGAGCAGGCGTCGGTCTCTGGGGAACTCATGTCCGCAACACAGCAGGCAGCCGATGCGCGCCGCCAAGTCTGGCTCATCGTGCTGGCGGCTGCGACAGTCGCCGGCATCGGTATGGGCCTGCGGCAGGTCATGGGCCTCTACCTCGTGCCGGTGTCGACCTCGCTCGGTCTCGGCATCGAAAGTTTCGCACTGGCCATTGCGGTTGCCAATATCGTGTGGGGGCTCGCGGCCCCCTTCACCGGGGTGATCTCCGACAAGCAGGGCACAGGTGTTGTCGTCGTCTTCGGGGGACTGGCAACCGTCGCCGGCATTTTGCTGCTCTACGTCGCCCGCAGCGAGTGGGGGCTGATCCTGTCGGGGGTCCTGCTCGGCCTCGGTGTGGCGGGGGCCGGCGTCAATGCCGTCGTCGGAGCCGTTGCCCGGGCGGCACGGCCCGAAGACCGCACGGCAGCTATCGCGGCG
>JBGSQO010000464.1:0-7317 GCA_041738055.1 Filomicrobium sp. | reverse complement strand
CGCCGGCGTTGCCGCGCAGGTCGTCGTCACCGGTGTTGCCGACCAGTTTGTCGTTGCCGGCGCCACCGCGCAGGACGTCATCGCCCGAGCCACCGCGCAGGTCATCGTCACCGGCGCCACCGCGCAGGTCGTCGTTGCCGGCATTGCCCCACAGGATGTCGTTACCTTCACCGCCTGATACGACATCGTCACCGGCCATGCCGAAAAGGGTGTCGAGGCCGTCACCGCCACTGAGAACGTCGTTGTCGGAATTAACGATCCCGCCAGCCGATTCCTTCGGCAGCAGCGCGGCGTTGGTCTGACCGACGTCGAAACGGAAGACGCTGTCGTCGAAGTCGTTGTCGCCGCCCTTCCACAGGTCCTCGAAGCCGATGGTTACGCTGCCGTTGGCAACGTCCACCGAACCGGTGACGTGCTTCAGGCCGTCGCCGTTGACACCGACGCCTTCGACGCCAGTCGAATGGAAAACCGACTGGCCGTACTGTGACTTGACGACGGTCTCGGTGCCGTTCGAAGCGACATGGACGAGCTTCAACTCGGTGCCGGCGTTGATATTGCCGGGCACGCCCTCGGCGCCGACGAACTTGAAGCCAGCAGCCTCGTCGCCGAGCAACTTTGCCATGCCGGACTGGGCATAGCCGTTCGGCACGACGAAGAAGCCGACGCGATCGCCCGCCTTGAGGTCGACCTCGACCGAGCTGACACCCGACTGCAAGTTGCCGCCCGAGCCCTTGAGCGAGGCATTGGCGAACAGCACATCGACATCGTAGATCGTGCCGTCGGCAGCGATCTTGTACATGCCGAGCGCGTTCTGGTAACCGGCCGACTCGCCCATGAACGTCACCTTGGCGGTCACATCCTCGGCTATGCGGAACTTGTCCATGTCGACGGTGCCGACCTTGGTCGCCGCACCGAAGATGATGTCATCGCCAGCGCCGCCGAGCAGCCTGTCGTCACCGCCGCCGCCAAAAATCCGGTCAGCGCCGAGACCGCCGCGGACGATGTCGTTGCCGCCTTCTGCAAAGATCAAGTCAGCCAGATCGCTTCCGACGAGCTTGTCCACCTTGCCCGAGCCAACGACATCGGCAGCGACCTTCCCTACGACTGACTCGACCACCTCGGTGGCGACATCCACCACCCTGACGGTATCTCTCAAGTTCTGCAGCATTTCACCACCTCCGCCCGACTGGACGCCGGGAGCACTCAGATCTGGCCAGTTGATTACACCCAGCCACTCCCTGGCTGGAGTTGACTGATCTTGATGACATCAGAAGATATCAGGAGCCTTGAAACGTTTTGTTCAAATCGGAGGAGCGATTTGTGCAAAACAATCCAAAAATTGCGCCGGACAATTTATATGATTGGTAACGCTGTTATTCCTGTCCGCCGTGCCAATGCTCGACTCGCTATTGCCCTGCTGCTGGAGCGCGGCAGATTGCGTTGGGGTCCAGCGGCAGGGCATGGCGGCAGCAAGAATTGTCCGAGCGTCGAGACGCGCCGAAGGGAGGCTGGCCCTACCAGGCGATACCCTCGTAGGTCGCATCCTCCGGCAGCGCCTTCCACAGCCGGGCGAGGTCCAGCACGTGCACCTTGCGGTCGCGGCCGGCCACGGCGCGGCGGAACTCGTCGGTCGCATGGCTGACGACGACGACGTCGCTCGTGGCCATCAGGGTGGCGGCATCGCCGACCATCAGCGCCTCGAGTTCGTCCATCAGCTTGGCCTGACGCGGCACGGCATGGCGCACGTATTCGATCTGGCCCTTCAGCATCGGCCCGAAGTGGACATTGGGATCGTAGGCCCGGACGACTTGCCCGCGCGCCATCATTTCGGCCATGAGGTCGAGCGTCGGGCTCTCGCGCAGATCGTCCGTACCGGGCTTGAAGGTGACGCCGAGGAAGCCGATGCGCCGGCCCTGGAAGGGTGCGAGGCGGCGGACGGCCTCGTCGACGTGGCTGCGGTTCGAGACCATCAGGCTGTCGATCAGCGGTACCGACACATCGAGGCCGTGAGCGAGATGGCCGACGGCGCGCACCTCCTTGGGCAGGCACGAGCCGCCGAAAGCAAACCCCGGACGCAGGTAATAGGGCGACAGGTTCAGCTTGGTGTCGCGCACGAATATGCTCATCACGTCGTGGCTGTCGATCGCCAAGGCCTTGCACAGGCGGCCGACCTCGTTGCCGAACGCGACCTTGGCCGCGTGCCAGACGTTGTCGACGTATTTCACCATCTCGGCGGCCGCGATGGAGGTGTAGATCACCTTCTCGTCGACCGAGCCGTAGATGCCAGAGACCCTGGCGGCAGCGCGTTCGTCGCTGGCGCCGACGACCGTCTTCGGAGGATCGAAGAAGTCGGCGACCGCGACGCCCTCGCGCAGGAATTCCGGATTGAAGCAGACGCCGAAGTCGGGGCCGAGGCGCTTGCCGGAGGCTCTCTCGATCTCGGGGCCGACGACGTCGAGGGTGGTGCCCGGCGGCACCGAGCAGCGCAGGACGACGACGTGATAGCTGTCCTTCATGGCAATCGCCTGCCCGATGGCGCGCGAAGCCTGGCGCACGAACGTCAGGTCGCAGCTGCCGTCGTCGGCGGTCGGCGTGCCGACCGACAGGAAGGTGACATCGGTCTGCAGGACGGCCGCGACGAGGTTGTCGGTGGCCGCGATCCGGCCCTCGGCGACGCCCTCGGCGAGCAACTCTCCCAGGCGCTCCTCGACGATGGGCGAGCGGCCGGCGCGGATGGCGTCCACCTTCTCCGGCGACAGGTCGACGCCGACCATGCGGAAGCCCAGGTGCGACAGACAGGCCATGGAGACGGCACCGACGTAGCCCAGCCCGATCACGCTGATGGCCGGCATCTCGACGTCGCGGTCGGGCGCCGGCGCGGCCGCTTCGACCTTGCGGGCGGCCAACTCTTCGAGAGGTCGCGCCAGAACTGCTGCATTGATCGTCATTACTCACGCTCCCACACGCGGGGCGGGATTTTTCCCGTCCGTGCCGCCATTCGCCTATGGCCGCGCGCCATCGAGACCGCAGCCAAGCCCGTACCTCGGCGCCCCCGGTTAGTCCGCGTGGTCGCGGCAATCCCCGGAACAGCCCTTGCGAGATAGCGTGGCAGAAAGTGGTGCGTGCCGATTGAATTGAACGAGTGCAATTTTACGCAATTGACGTTTTATAGTCCGAAGACGGATTGGATAAATCCCCAACTCGGGACATCCAGCAATCGAGTATAAAGCATGACGATGAGAAACAGCCCCGAAAAGGAGACGATGGTCAGATATGTGGCCATCGCCTCGCGCGCTTGCGCGACCCAGCCATTGCCGGCGAAGCCCTGCTTCTGATTGCCGCGGTTGGCCCATTTCTGCTTGGCCAGCCGCCACAGCATGTAGACCTTGACGCCGGCATTCAGCAGCTGGTTGGCATAAAGCGTCCAGACGAAACCGAGATCGACTTTGGGCGCATAGATGAACAGCACCATCGACAGCAGCATGCGCGTCACCGCGATGAAGATCACGTAGGCGATGAGGAAATCGACGCCCAGCTTGATGGTGCCGGCAATGGCCAGCATCGGCGAGAACAGCATGGTCCACATGGCGAGCCGCTGATCGACGACGCACCACCAGATGAAGAACGGCATGCGCGTCGGCCCGAGCGAGATGGCGCGCTGACCGTTGCGCAGCATGTTGCCCGACCAGCGGCGCAGGTTCTCGACCATGCGCTGATAGCCGGAGCCGTCGACGACCTCGATGGTGGTGCCGGCCGCATCGGGCACGTAGGTCATTTTTACGCCGTGGCGTAACAGGCAATACCAGGTGGATTTGTCGTCGCCGGACAGGAACCGGAACGTGCCCCACAGCCAGTGCTCGAGGAAGTCGGCCTCCTGCAGCCGGATGAACTCCTTGGTCACGATATGCTCGGCGCGGAATACCGAGAACCGGCCCGTCAGCGTCAGCACCCGGTTCGATAGTGCGTGGCTCTGCATAGCGAGGCGCCGCTGGGAGAAGCGCATGTCGAGCCAGCTCTGCATCCAGCGCGGGCCCTTGACCAGAACGTACTCGTCCGTCGTCAGCGCATGCAACTCGGGATCGAGGGCGAACAGCGGAAAGCACTTGCGCATGGCTCCGGGGTGCAGGACGAAATCGCCGTCCATGAAGATGACGAGGTCGTCTTTATCGAGACCCGCCCGCGACATGGCCCTCAGGATCAGCGCGATGGCGACCCGCTTGCCCGGCTGGTTCTGCCGAATGATGCGCAGCGTGATGTCGCAATCGGCCCCTACGATGGCCAGATGATGGGCGATCTTCTGCTCGTCCTCCAATTCACTCGAGCCCAGCCAGATGGTCGCCGGCACGCCCGCCTCGCGGATGTCCCTGACGAGCGATCGGATCACCGCCTCGGAAATCTCGCGGTGCTCGCGAAAGGTCGTCATCTGGATATGGATATGGCGCGGGCGCCAGCCGGACTCCCAAAGGGCCGCCGCCCGGTCGCGCATGCGCGGATAGGTGACGGTGCCGAACGTGATCGCCCGCATCCAATGGTTGAACCACCACAGATAGCGCCAGATGCCCAGAATGCCGATGACGTAGACGAATTCGCTAGCGTCCGGGCTCCAGATGGTATTCGGCAGGCTTGCGATCGCGATGAAGCAGACGCCGAAATAGAGCGCGATCTGCAACTGGATCTCGGGCGTCCACTTGGCCGCGGACCCTGGCGCGGGCGCCATGCCGAACTCGGGCAGATCGAGCAGCGGAGCCTGTGGCTTCATCGGAGCCCGCCCCTCATAGCGACGAGCCGCCCGGTCCCGTCAGCTGAGACAGGATCGGATTGGTCGCCCGCTGCGAGAAGATGGCGACGACGGGCAGACCGGGGCGGAAGCGGCTCGCATCGGCGCTGGCGCTCCGGTTCTCAAAGGCGATCGTCACTTTGGCCGAGCGGTCCGTCGGCCCGCGCCAGGAATACCCCGGATTGGCGCGCAGGTCCTGCTCGCGCAGGAATCCCGAGGTGCGGTCGATGCCCGTGACGCGGCCCTTCACGCTCTCGCCGAGGGCTGGCACATGCAACAGCACCTCGTCGTGGAGACCGACCCTGCCGACCTCCTCCTGTGTCAGGTAGGCGATCACTTCGCGCTGATCGGGCTTCTCGATGATGGCGACGACATCGCCGCGCCGCACGCTGCCGGCATCCAGCCGGGGCAGGCGCACGATGCGGCCGGAGAAGGGCGAGCGCACCGCACGGGCCTCGCGCAACGAAACATTGGCCTCGTGGCGCTGGCGGGCGAGCCCGATCTCGTGCTCGGCGAGTTTGACCTCGGCCTCGAGTTCCTCCGACTTGCCGATCA
Source organism: Filomicrobium sp. (assembly GCA_041738055.1). GTDB lineage: Bacteria > Pseudomonadota > Alphaproteobacteria > Rhizobiales > Hyphomicrobiaceae > Filomicrobium. The sequence goes on along the minus strand of JBGSQO010000464.1, from coordinate 1,985 downwards.
GATCGTCACCCGAATAGAAGCGCTTGCCGATGTTGTCGGTCGCGAGGTCCGCGCGGGTAGCCACCTCGATGCGACGGCGGGCGAGCGTCTTCTCCAGCGTCACCTTTTGCTGCTCGGCCTCTTCCAGGCGCGCATCGGTGGCAAAGCCCTTGGCGTGCAGCGTCTCGATACGCTGCAGATGCCGGCGAGCGGCCAGAAGCTGGGCCTCCGTCGCCTCCATGTCGTACTTGGCCTGCTCGACGTTCTTCATTTCGAGCGCGGCAAAGCCCTTGATGCGCTCCAACTCGTCGGCGTGACGCCGCTTGAGATAGATGAGCTTGGCCTTCTTCTCCCGGACCGCGATGTCGGCGAGTTCGATCTCCCGCTCCAACTCGCTGTCGATGAGCTTGACGATCACCTCGCCGGCACGCACCTCGTCGCCGGGCTTGAGGCCGGTCCAGGCCACGCGCCCATCGACCTGCGCCTCGACGGTCTCGACAGGGGCCGAGATGACGGCGGTCTGCACTTCCATCCGGAAGAAATTCGAATAGGCGAGAATACCCGCATAGCTGAAGATGACGAGGCCCAGCACCAGATAGAACGCCGACATGACGACTGTCTTCACCGGCCAGCGGCGGACGGGCACCGACGGCGGCGGGATGTGCTTGACGGCCGGAGTGGAGGGCTTGGTGTCGGGCTGCAGCGACGCCGGCGTCACCGGCACGTCGATGCGCTGGATGGTGTCCTGCGCGCTCGACATCGCGCCGCGGATCAGCTCTTCGATGAAGTGCTGCATCAACTCGCGCTCGCGTTCCCCGATCTCGGTGAACTCGACCGCGAACATGGAGAGGGCCGGATCGAGCCGCAGCACCTCGCCCGTCACCGCGAAGGAGACGTCGAAGCCCTGGAACGGCAGCGTGAGGTTCAGCTTGATCTCGGCGCCGATGCCCGGCAGCGGTCCGGGGAAGCGCTCCACCTTCAGCCCGCCGAGCGACCAGTCAGCCGCGCGCACGCGGTGGCCACCCACCTCCACGAAGAGAGGTGCGGTGACGCGGTGGTGCCGGCGCTGGTCCGGCCTCTCCCGTCTGACTTTCACCGCCATGTGCGACGCTTACCTACGCATGACCTTTCGGGCACGGGGGATTCCGCCCATGCCAACAGACGAGTTTTTGCACGGGAAGGTTAACGGCCCGTTCTGATACTGCCGGCAATGATTTGCCGTATGACCCATCTTCGTACGCAGCCGTTGCCGGTCTTGGCCATCGAGGGGTGGTCCGCCCCTCGAGCCCCGACCAGGGACCAGTCCCTAGACCCGTCCTGGGGACTGTCGAAGTCAGGGTTTCCAAAGGCCTCAGGCCTTTGGCGGAGGCTTGGAGGCAGAGCCTCCAAGGGACTAAGGCTGTACGAGGCTAGGTAGTCAGAATGATTGAGGAAGGCTTGCGAAGGCCTCACTCCGTGTGCCGCAATGGACCGGAGCGAGGGCGCGGCCATCAATCCGGAAGGATCTTCCCAGGATTGAGGATGCCCTCGGGGTCGAGCGCAGCTTTCAGTTGCCGCATCACGGCGACGGCTACTCCGCTCTCGGCGACCAGCAGGTCGCGCTTGCCCTGGCCGATGCCGTGCTCACCCGTGCAGGTGCCGTCCATGGCGATGGCCCTGAGGATGAGCCGCTCGTAAAACGTCTTGGCGCGGGCGATCTCCTCGTCATCGGCGGGATCGACCAGCACCGAGACGTGGAAGTTGCCATCGCCGACATGGCCGACGATGGGACCCACCAGGTTGCTGGCCGCCAGGTCGCGCTTGGCCTCGCCGACGCATTCGGCCAGCCTTGATATAGGCACGCACACGTCGGTGGCAAAGGCCTTGCAGCCCGGCCGCATGGCGAGGCAGGCATAGTAGACGTCATGGCGCGCCTGCCACAGTTTCTGTCGATCCTCCTCGTGTGCCGTCCACTCGAAGGGGCCGCCGCCATATTCGGCGGCGATCTCGCCGAAACTTTCCGACTG
>JBGSQO010000449.1:0-3428 GCA_041738055.1 Filomicrobium sp. | reverse complement strand
CTGGTCGAGAGGTTCTTCTGCTGGATCAAGCAGTTCCGCCGGATCGCAACACGCTACGAGAAAACCGCCACCTCGTTCGCCGCCATGCTGTACGTGGCGGCCGCGTTGGTCTGGTTGAAGTGAATGTCAACACGCCCTAGTGTCAGATGGCAGCCTTGACGGCCTCGCTGACTTCGGCTGCCGGCTCCTCGCAGTCGCCGAACAGAATGTCGAACGTCAGCGGGTCGTAGTACTGCAGGAGGTGGCGCACGAACTCGCGCACCGGCATGCCAAGCGCGTCAGCCCAGGCGCGGTACTTGTCCGGAGGGATGCGTCCGCGGCCGGTCTCAAGCTGCGAAATAAAGGTGTAGTACTCGACGCCGACGAGAAGCGCGAGTTGCCGCTGCGACAGCCCGCGCGCCTCGCGCCGCTGCCTGAGCCACAATCCTGCTTCTTTTCTCAGCTCTTGCGTCTGAGCCTCACTGCGCTTCTGTGGGTTCGAGTACATCGCACATTCATCCGTCCTGACCGAGGCCCAGCATGATCGCCCGCATACGACATTATGCCAGACATCCCCAATTTAGATGACGCGGGCCGCCCAAGCCTGTTGTAAACTGCGACCTTCGAGCCTCGCATCCGTAGAGCAAAGAATAAACTCTAATCCCGCTCCCGCAAGTGATATTTTCGCGAGCTACATCAGCCTTAGGCAGCATGCACTGGTGCATTAACCATACCGCAGACGCCTCTGATCGTCCATGGCTCGGCATCCGCACGCCAGAGCAAAAATAAAAACAATACAATCAATAAGTTGATCGTATACGATGCAAAATCGTGCCGCCGCAGGTGAAGCCGCACGTGAGCGAACTTCGTCCGCTGCACAAAGACTATTTCTGAAAGAGGCGGTAAGGATTCCGTGAATTCGTCACAGTTTTGTCACACGTCCGCCGCTGAGAGCCCCCCCGGGGTGGGTCGATCCGCAAAACGCGGCCGGCGAGCCCAGCCACGACGTGCACGTGTCAAATCGAGCAACAGCATCGAGCGCCCCTCGGCAGGCATTCATTGGCAACCCAAGGAATGCCTGCCGAGGATGAGACCCAGCGGCCGCGTCGCGATCACAGCTCGCGCATGGACTTGCGCGCCACGTCGGAGATCGGCGAGATGAGATAATCGGCAACCGTACGCTCGCCGACCGCGATGATGACATCGGACGGCATACCGGCCGTCAGCTTACCCCGGAACTCTTCCGGAATATCGCCCTCCTTCACCTCGACCATGGCCTTGTAGTAGGGCTCTTGCGTCGCCTCATCCACCATCCGGTCGGCCGAAACGCTGCGCACCGAGCCGAGGATCAGCGGCATGGTGCGGCTTTTGAAGCCAGGGAAGCGCACCTCAGCCTGCCCATCGATGATGACGTGATTGATGTCGATCGGATTGATGCGCGCCTCGATGTGAAGCGAGTCGTTGACCGGCACCAACTCCATGATCGGCTCGCCGGCACGCACGACACCACCCAGCGTGTGCACCTGCAGCGCCTGCACAACGCCCGTCAGCGGCGCCCGGATCTCCAGGCGATTGACCACGTCCTGCGCCATCCTCAGACGTTCGCCATATTCGGCGAGCTGCCCGCGCACCTCGCGCATCGCCTCGACCACCTCCTCCAGGAACTTCTGCCGGGTGAGGATGATCTGCAGCTTGGCCTCGCCGATGCCATTCTCGTTGCGTGCGATATCGGCGACCGTCTGCCCGAGCCGGCCTTGCAGCGAGTACAGCTCCCGCTCCATGGCCATGATGCGGTTGACCGGATAGTACCCGCGCTTGGCGAGGCTATTGACCTTCTCGAGCTCCTTTTCGAGGCTCTTCATCTGCCGCTCGGTCGACACCTCGACGGCCTTCAGCCCTGCGATGGTCCGCTCGAGCTGCTCGATCCGGCTCGACAGGATGTTGACCTGCCCCTCGATCGACGCCTTGCGCTCGATGAACTGCGTCTGCTGATCGTCGATCATCTTGCGGACGGCGGTCTTGTCCTTGCGCGCCAGCAGTTCTTCGGGGAACGTGATCGTCTTGGCCTTGGACTGCTCCGCCTCGAGCCGCGCCTCCAGCGCCAGGGCACCGTCGCGCTGACCGCGCAGCACATCGGCCTGTGCGGTGGCCTGCAGCGGTTCGAGCCGGACCAGCAGGTCGCCAGCGTTGACGACCTGATTTTCCTTGACCAGGATTTGCCGCACGATCCCGCCTTCGTAATGCTGGACCTTCTTGCGGTTGCTTTCAACCGCAACAGTGCCGACGGCGATCACCGCGCTATCGAGGCGGGCGAAGGCCGTCCAGGCGCCGAGAACGCCGAAGACGAGGAAGATGAGGAGATAGCCGAGGATCGCATAGGACAATTGATCGCCGAGGCTTTTCGACTGCATGGCACCACTCCTGTGAGCACGAGCGCTCTCTACGCGAGTTCACTTCACCTTAGCCTTGGCTCGTTTCGACCGCCTGCCTCGCCACTGCGCCCAGCAGCACGAAGCGAACGGCCCAACGACCAAGATCGCCGCCGTCGATCGGACACCACCGGCCCCGACCGATCATTCCAGCATGTCGTCCCCGCGGTCGGTTCCCTGCGGAACCATTGACCTCGGACCCGTCTCAGTTGGCCCCGCCAACGGCCTGCGAGGCCTGCGGCTTGCCGGTCTGCTCTTCGTCGTTGTCGCTCCCGGGCAATTCGGCCGGCCGCTGCCCCTCATCGCCGACCACCCTCGGCTTGACGAGTTCGGCCAGCACCTGCTTGGTCGGTCCAAACATGTGCAGCTGCCCGTCCTTGAGCGCGAGCACCTTGTCGGCGACCGTCAGCAGCGCCGGCGTATGCGTGGCGAAGATCACCGTCACGCCGCGCTCCTTGCAGCGCTGGATGGCCGCGATCAGCGAAGCCTCCCCGACGCGATCGAGATGCGCATTAGGCTCGTCCAGCACCAGGAGGCTCGGATTGCCGTAAACCGCGCGGGCCAAACCGATGCGCTGGCGCTGGCCGCCGGACAGCGAGGCGCCTTGTTCGCCGATGGGCGTGTCGTAGCCTTGCGACAGCTGCTGGACGAGCTGATGCGCGCCCGACAGCATGCCGGCCTCGACCACCATCTCCGGCGCGTCCTCGCGGAAGCGGGCGATATTCTCGGCAACCGTTCCCGCGAACAACTCGATGTCCTGCGGCAGGTAGCCGATATACTGGCCGAGCTTTTCGGGATCCCAGTGGCGCAGGTCCGAGCCGTCGAGTCGAACGATGCCCGATGCCGGCTGCCAGACGCCGACCAGCGCGCGGATCAGCGTCGACTTGCCGGCCGCCGACGGTCCAATGACAGCCAGCACCTCGCCGGGTTGGATGGCGAACGAGATGCCGCGCAGGATCGGCTTGCCTTGCGGCCCCGCCGTCACGACCAGCCCTTCGGTTGCGACATTGCCCTTGGGCG
>JBGSQO010000443.1:0-4094 GCA_041738055.1 Filomicrobium sp. | reverse complement strand
CTGGTCGAGCGGTTTTTCTGCTGGATCAAGCAGTTCCGCCGGATCGCTACACGCTACGAGAAAACCGCCACCTCGTTCGCCGCCATGCTGTACGCGGCGGCTGCGTTGGTCTGGTTGAGGTAAATGTCAACACGCCCTAGCCTCTACCGAGCCTGTGGCATAACGCCTGGATCGAGGGTACGGCCCGTCGTCCAGACCCGCCAAAGCCCAACAGCCAGCGCCCCGGTGCGGATACCCTCCGTTCCGGGGCGCCGTCGTTTTGGCGGAATTCTACGTCGTTCCTGAAGCGAGGCGCGTGCGGCGCCGTGGCCCTCATGCTTCGTCGCGACGCCGTCGGGTTCGCACGCTATAACCTGCCCGCCTGTTGATCGGTTCGAGGGAGCTTGGGGCACCAATGACTATCGTCGCGTGGGTCGGGTCGGGGATGGCCGCGACCGTGAGAAGGTGTGTGGAAGGGCGCGGTTTCCTGCCGGCTGCGGGTGGTTCGTGCGCGTTGGCTCTGGCGGCTGCGACGGTGCTCGGGAGCCTGTCTGCAGGGCCGGCGCAGGCGCTCGATCAGGCTGAGGCGGCGAGCGGCCCTCCGTTCACCGTTCCGGTTTTCGTGTCCACGCGTCGGGACGAGTGCTACGACCGCGGCGACGTCAAGGCGATCCGCAAGCTGGCGAGCCTCGAGGCGGAGCGGATCAACAGCCAGGGCGGTATCCTCGGCCGGCCGATCGAGCTCATGTTCCTCGACAACCAGCGCGACACCGCGCGGACGATGACCAACGTGCGCACGGCGCTGGGGGCCAAGCAGGTGCTGGCGATGGTCGGGCTCGCGCGCTCGGTCGATGCGAAGGCGACGTTCGATGAACTGGGCATCGAGATCGCCAACAGCGGCATCCCGTGGCTGACGGACATCTCGGTCAACTCGATTATCGAGAAGCATCCGAACGTGTTCACGATGCGGGCCTCGCAGGACGACGACCGCGTGCCCGTCATGGCGAAGTTCATGGAGTCGCTGGAGCTGTCGCGGCCGGCCTATCTCGGTCTGAAGGACATGGTGTTCAGCGCGTCGCTCGGCGATGATCTCGGCAAGGCGGTCAAGGGCGGCTTCGCGGCCGACATCCGGCTCGGCATGAAGGACGAAAAGCTCGACCCGGAGGAGCTGAAGGCCGCGATTGCCACGCTCAAGGAGAAGCGCCCGGATATCGTCGTGCTCACGGTCGCCGGCAAGCGGACCATCGAGGTGATGAAGGAACTCATCGCTACAGGCTTCATGCCGCCGCTGTTCGTGACTGGCCAGATTGACGAAATGCCGAAGGAGGTGACCGGGGCCTACCAGAACGCGCTATACCAGATCACCTTCGACCGGCTGCCGGAACTCTACAACAACCGGTTGCGCAGCTTGATCGACAGCGAGCAGCCGCATGAGTGGAGCTTCGAGGGCGAGAAAGTCCCTGAAGCGCCGGGCTGGGCGAAAGCGGAGTGTGAAGAGCGTCCGGTGCTCGACGTGCCCGATCCACTGACGCCGACGAATATTCGCGCCATCACCGTCGGCAGCCAGTACGCCGATATGCTCGGCCTGATTGCTGCGGCGGGGCGGGCGGCTGGCCCCAACGCCAACCTGGCGGAACGGCGCGAACACATCATCAAGGAACTGACCAAGACGTTTGCTGCTGGGAAGGGCGCCTACAAGGGGCGGTTCCAGAACTGGTCGTTCCAGCCGGCCTCGCGGTCGGCGGTGCGCACGCCGTTCATCGTCATCCTGCCGCAGGGGCTGGGTCGGACGCAGCTGGCGCCGGTGCAGTTCGTGCGCCTGAAAAGCGGCAAGCTCCGGCGCTTGAAGACGCTCTATCTCGATATCGACATGATCCGCGTGCATCAGGTCGACGACGGCGAGCAATCGTTCCATGCGGAATTCCTGCTGCTCATGCACACGGCCTCTGGGGCCACGATCGACACGCTCGACTTCACCAACGCCTATCTCGATCCTCGGACCAACGGCCGGCAGATCTCGGTCGAGGTCGTGCATCCGGGCGGGCCGAGCGAGGCATTCCCCGAGAGCATGCGCATCTACCGGGTGAGCGGACGCTTCATGTTCGAGCCTGCGCTGTCGGAGTATCCCTTCGACAAGCAGCGCTTCTCCATCGATATCCAGCCCAAGGAGGGCGACCAGCCGTTCATCGTGCAGCCGCCGCGCGAGGACCTGCGCGACCGGGACGTCGAGACCGACGGCTGGATCCCGCGGGCGCAGTACGTCAGCTACGAAGAGGCCTTCGTTCCTGTCATCGACGCCTTTTCGCACACTCCCAGCGTCGTGCCGCACTACAAGGCGAGCTACGCCATGGTGATGAAGCGGGAGACGACCGACTACTTCCTACGGGTGGTCGTGCCGCTCGCCTTCATTCTGGTCTGTGCCTATGTGTCGATCTTCATCCCGCTCTCGCACTTCGAGGCGATCGTGACCATCCAGGTGACGGCGCTGTTGTCGGCCGTCGCGCTCTACCTGTCGATCCCGCAGCTGGGGTCGGATACGGCGACGCTGTCGGATCGCATCTTCGTGTTCAACTACATGATGACGACCATCATGATTTTCATCTCGATCATGATGGTCAACCGGCAGGTGGCCGGTCGGCCGTGGATGAAGACCGCGCTGCAGTACATCCACATCATCGGCGTACCGATCGCGGTGGCGGCCATGGCCTACTACGTGCACATGGCAAGCCTCGTCGAGCGCTGAGACGGGGCTTCGGCTCAAGTGAAGACGGGGGGCTTGTTTGTTGGCCAACACTGGGCAAGCCCGTGTTGGGCAGCCCCCCTCGACCCCCACAAGGGCATAGCCCTTGGAACCATCACCGGCAGTTTAGGGCGCGCCCGTCGCCCCGGCGCAGGCAAACGGGGTGATCCCCCGCGCTGGGTCCGGGGCGGCGTGAGCCCCGGCTTCACTTGACGCCGCAGTCTGGGCCTTGACGCGCCTACAGTCTTGTCGTATATTTCTGTCATGACAGAAACAACGGCAAACAAGAATGCGCTGCCGCCCGCCATCGAGCGGTTCGTGCTGCATTGGGGCGAGATGGGCTCCATCTGGGGCGTCAACCGCTCCGTCGCCCAGATCCATGCCCTGCTCTACGTCTCCGACCGCCCGCTGACGGCCGAGGAGATCTCGGAACAGCTCGGCATGGCGCGCTCCAATGTCTCCACGAGCCTGAAGGAGTTGCAGGGCTGGAGCCTCGTGCGCCGGGTTCACATCATGGGCGACCGGCGCGATCACTTCGAGGCGGAGGCCGACCTGTTCGAGATGGTGCGGCGCATCGCCAACGGCCGCAAGGCGCGCGAGATCGACCCGGCCATCGAGGTGCTGCGCGGCTGCGTCGGCGAGGCGGACGGCGATCCCCGCATCGGCAAGGAGGCCAAGCGCCGGCTCGCCGATTTGCTCGGCTTCCTTGTCACGGTCGACAAGGGGTTCGGCGAGATCATGCGGCTGCCGACGCCCATGTTGATGCGGCTGCTCAAGATGGGCGGCGGCATCGCCCGGCTGATCGGCGGGGTCGGCGGCGGCAAGGCGAAAGAATAACTGGCGGTTCGAGGGGGCGAAGAGTGAAGACGGGGGGCGTTGCCCCCTCGACCCCTACCAAGGGCTTAGCCCTTGGAACCATGACTGGGAGTTCGGGGCACGACCGTCGCCCAGCACGGGCAAACGGGGTGATCCCCCGCGCGGGGTCCGGGGCGGCGCATCCAACACCAGTTTACTGAGTGTTGGCAGGTCTGAGCCCCGGCACTTCACTTGTCCCTTCATTTGGCTCGTTATTTCTGTCGCTACAGAAACAACGAATGTAGCAGGTAAATTCGTAAGGTCAGGCGAGTGTCATGCACAGTGCGACGGCCAGAACTGAGAGACGGGTGAGCCGACCCGACGCGCGGTCGCAAATCGGCGGCGCTGAGACCGGACCCTTCCGCGCGCTGCTCGGTGAGGCGCAATGGCTCGAGCTGCCGGCTGCTGTGCGCGCCCGCTTCGGTCGGCACATCGCCCCCGACGAGGTGCGTCTTTATCGCGGGCGCGTCGTGGAAACCCGACTGCCGCTCGCTGGCCGTATCCTCGCCAACCTCGGTCG
>JBGSQO010000442.1:0-1514 GCA_041738055.1 Filomicrobium sp. | reverse complement strand
GGCGCGGGCGGGCAGCGAGGCGGCGTTCGTCGAGCGGATGAATACGACGGCGGTGCGACTGGGCATGACCTCGAGCCGCTTCATCAACGCCAACGGCTTACCCGGAGAGGGCCAGCAGTCGACCGCCCGCGATCTGGCGCGCCTGACCCTGGCCCTGCTGCGGGATTTTCCCGAGGAAGGCGGGCTGTTTGCGCTTAAGTCGGCGCAGGTTGCCGGCCGCACCATCGGCAGTCACAATCCCGTCCTGGCCGAAACCGAGGGCGGCAACGGGATGAAGACGGGGTTCACCTGCTCGGCGGGCTACAACATCGTCGGCAGCGCCTCGCGCGGCGAGCGCAGGGTCGTCGCCATCGTGCTGGGCGAAGGCTCCTCGCGCATGCGCGCCCGGCGAACGGCAAAGCTCCTGGAAACGGGCTTCGGCGATCTCGACAAGACGCCCGCAGAGCCGGGCGTTTTGCTCGATGAGTTGCCCAGCGAGGCCTTCGACGCCACGCTCGTGCGCACGCGCAATCTGGACCAGCGCTATCGGGAGTGCCTGGATCCCATACCGATGCTCGACGCCAACGGGGCCACGGTGTGCGTGAAGGCCACGCCGCAGGAAGCCCTAGCCAGCGTGGAAAGGGCCGCAGGCGCCGCCCAACTCGATCCTGAAGCGTGCAAGAAGGCCATGGCCCTGCGCAATCCGGCCAAGGTCACCAAGCGTCTCGCCAGCCGGATCGCGACACGGAAGACGGCGAGCCTCGACAAGACGTCCACGAGGCCAGCCCCGCGCCGCAAACCGAAGGTCGTCACAGCCGACGGCGCCGATTAAGGCGTTTTCACCTCGACCGGACTCTTGGGGGATTCCCAAACGGGGCAAATAGTGGGTCTTGTCCTGTCGTCACTCGATGGAGCGCGGCGGGATGGGTGATGCGTTCCGACTTGCGCCCGTAGTGGGCGCGGCGAATCTCGGCGAGGATCTGCTCGAGCCGCGCGTTGGCGGATTGAAGATTGGCAATGCGCCCGGCGAGTTGGTCGCGCTCGGTTGCAATCGCGTTGCTATGCGCGAAGCGCGGGGGCTGCGCGCCCCCGGACCCCGCGCGGGGGATCACCCCGTTTACCTATTCCTGCGGCACGCGCGTGCCCCAAACTCCCGGTGATGGGGTCAAGGGGCAAGCCCTTGTGGGGGGCGAGGGGGCAAGGCCCATCGTCTTCACTTGCCCGAGGTGCGCGAGCCAGGGCAAGCGCCCAGGGAGGTTTCCCCCCGGCCGGGGCCATCATGAGTGGCCCAATACCGACGTCTCATCAAAATAGAGCCATATCATTTGGCAGATTTTTGCCTTGCTGCGTCATGCGCTCCGCTAGCCAGGCAATGCCGCTCTTGCCGAGAACGAGCTAGGGCGTGTTGACATTTACCTCAACCAGACCAACGCAGCCGCCGCGTACAGCATGGCGGCGAACGAGGTGGCGGTTTTCTCGTAGCGTGTAGCGATCCGGCGGAACTGCTTGATCCAGCAGAAAAACCGCTCGACCAG
>JBGSQO010000402.1:0-15196 GCA_041738055.1 Filomicrobium sp. | reverse complement strand
CAGCCAGCGCGGCAGCCGCAGCATGGTCCAGGTGCTTTCCCAGGTGGTGCCGTCGAGGGAGGCGTTGCTGGCGGCCCGCACGATCTCGGTATCCCGATTGGCCCGACCGCCCAGCAGGGTGGCAACGATGACGTCGTAGGTCGCCCGGCTCATGTCGAGGTCGATGCGGCGGCGGCGCGGGCCAGCCTTGCGCCAGATCGCGATTTCCGCGTCGGCTGCTCCGGCCATCAGCGGCACGGCAGCGAGAATATCCTGGTGGCGGAACAGGGGGGCGAGGGTGCGTCGCTGCCAACGCCAGTCCGGCCCATCGGAGGTGAGCACGCCGCGCCCGGCATTGCGGGAGAACACGCGGGCTTCCATCTCGCTCTTGCGGACCTCGCCGGCGCGCTTGACGAGCACCTCCTCGATCAGCGCCGGACCCGTGATCCAGGCGTGCGCGACGCCGGGAAACTCCCTGAGCACGACGATGTCCTGCTCATAGGCGGCGCGCGGAACCGTCCGTAGCGGGTTCTTCGGAAACTCGCGGAGAAACGCCAAAAGCCCGAGGGGAGCCTCGGGCGCCGGCAGGGGCGGGAAGTAGAGCGGCGGTGCCTCGAGCCCCATGCGCGGGCACTCCCTGCTTGAAGCGCTCGGCGGCCTGGGCAACTCAGAAGCGGCTCAGCGGCGCGCTCAGGCTTGGGCGGCGGCCTCTGCAGCCTTCCGCACGACGCGGATCAAGGCCTGCTTGCGCAGCATCTTGCGGCAAGCAGCCGTATTTCCCTGGGTCCGGGTCACCTTGGCGCGAGGGACTTTGTGGCCGGCCTTCCGCTTGCGCTTCTCGATGTTGCGCGGGCTGCGGGCGCCGCGGGTGATGGGCATGATCTCGTCTCCGATGGACTTGAGGCGCGACGCCCAACGACGTCGTGAGGCGCACGCGAGCGCGCCCGGCCTAGGATTGGAAGCGCGTCAGATACGCGAACTTGGCCGCCGCTGCAAGCAAAACGCGGCTCGCAAAGCCGTCAGCCCGGTGGCCACAGCAGCGCAATGCCATAGCCGGGGGCGAGAAATGCGCCGGCCCACATCAGGCAGGAGGCCAAGCTCGCCGGCAGGAACAGCCCCCACCGCATCTGCATAGCTGACGCAACCAGCGGCACGAATGGGCGGATCATGCCAGCGAACTTGCCGGCGATGATGCTGAGCACCCCATAGCGGGCCACGAATCCGCGGGCGGCCACGTACCAGTCCGGGTGATCGCGCAGCGGCCAGACGCTGCCGATATCGCCGCGCAACATGCGGCCGATCAGGAACGTCACGATGTCACCGAGAAAGGCACCCGCCGAAGCCGCCAGCCACACCGACCAGAAGCTGCCGCCGGCAGCCGCGTGCAAACCGCCGATCGCCAGGAACAGGACCGAGGAGGGCACGAGCAGCGACAGGAAAATCATGCTTTCGGCAAAGCCGAGCGCGAAAACGATGGGCTCGGCCAAATGGATATGGCGTTCGACCAGGCCGACGACGGCGTTCGTGAAGTCGCTCAGCACGGGTCCGCTCCTCTGCTCCGGCCCATATGGTCGGTCGCCCAACCATCGACAATCGTCCGCTCCTGCAACGATCGCGCGACACTTCGCTTGAAGACGTGTTAAGACCCAGTCATAGGCTCCAATGGGACTGGACCTCGAAGGGTGCTACACATTGCCAGTTGGTCTTCGGCAGTGAAGGTGGCATCAGAGCGCGCGTTCAGATCCAACGACCCGCGCTGCGCCCGGCCCTATCTGCATCAGACCGAGGGGCGAACCGAGTGCGCAGATGGCACCCGGCAAGACGTCTCTCAAACGGAGGAACGATGGCCTCGATCGAGGAAGCTGAGACCCAGGGCGACAAGCCGACCGGCGCTCCGCGTAACCAGCGCCTGCGCCAGGCTGTCCACCGCCACAAGGCGACCACCGCCCAGGGCGTGCAGGAGCGCTTGTTTACGCTCGCGTTCTCCGGCCTCGTCTATCCCCAGATCTGGGAGGACCCGGTCGTCGATATCGAGGCCTTGAAGCTGAAGGACGGCGAGTCCGTCACGGCCATCGCCTCGGGCGGCTGCAACATCCTCTCCTATCTGACGGCGGCCGACGTGAAGGTCACCGCCATCGACCTCAATCCGGCGCACGTCGCGCTCAATAAGCTGAAGCTCGTCGCCGCCCAGCACCTGCCGGGCTACGCGGCCTTCCACCGCTTCTTCGCGGAAGCCGATGCCAACGAGAACGTGCGCGCCTACTTCACCTACCTGCAGCCGCACCTCGATCCGGTGACGCGCAAGTATTGGGAGAGCCGCGACCGTCTCGGCCGCCGCCGCGTCGGTTATTTCGGCAAGAACCTGTACCGGCACGGCCTGCTCGGCACGTTCATCGGGGCGAGCCACCTCCTGGCCCGCATGCACGGCCGCAATCCGCGCAAGATCCTCAAGGCCAAGACCCGCCAGGAGCAGCGCGAGATCTTCGACAAGGAGCTGGCGCCGCTGTTCGAGAAGCGCCACATCCGCTGGCTGATCTCCAAGCCGTCGGCGCTGTTCGGCCTCGGTATCCCGCCCAGCCAGTACGAGGCGCTGAAGGGTGACGAAGCCCACATGGCCGAGGTGCTGAAGGCCCGGCTGGAGCGGCTCGCCTGCGAGTTCGACCTGTCGGACAACTACTTCGCCTGGCAGGCCTTCGGTCGTCGCTATCAGTCGGGTGGCACGGGGCCTCTGCCGCCGTACCTGCAGCGCCAGCACTACGAGACGCTGCGGGCGCGTGCCGCCAACATCAACGTCGTGCACGCCTCCTTCACCGAGCATCTGGCGGCCCAGCCGGAGAAGTCGTGTGACGGCTACGTGCTGCTCGACGCCCAGGACTGGATGACCGACGAGCAACTGACCGACCTGTGGACTGAGATCGCGCGCACCTGCCGTCCGGGCGGCCGCGTGATCTTCCGCACCGCCGGCGAGCCCACGATCCTGCCCGGCCGCGTGCCCGACGAAATCCTGTCGCGGTTCGCCTACGACGAGGCGGCCTGCCGCAAGCTGACCGAGAAGGACCGCTCGTCGATCTACGGCGGCTTCCACGTCTACGTGATGCAGAGCTGAGGGAGGCCATCTTGGGCCACGCAGGAGCCGGAGACGCCGCCCATCACATGGACGGCATCTACCGCTATCAGCGCTACATCTACGACCTGACGCGGAAGTACTTCCTGCTCGGGCGCGACACCATGCTCGCCGGCATGAAGCCACCGGCGGGCGGCACGGTGCTGGAGATCGGTTGCGGCACGGGGCGCAATCTGATCCTGGCCGCACGGCGCTATCCGGACGCCCGTCTCTACGGCTTCGACATCTCGCCGATGATGCTGGAGACGGCGGAAGCCAACATCAAGCGGGCCGGCTTGTCGGATCGCATCACGGTTCGCCAGGGCGATGCCACGGACTTCTCCAGCGCGGAACTGTTCGGCGTGCCGGCCTTCGACCGCGTGTTCATCTCCTACTCGCTGTCGATGATCCCGCCGTGGCGGCAGGCGCTCCCAGTTGCGCTGGCAGCCGTCAAGCCGGGCGGATCGCTGCACATCGTCGATTTCGGCCAGCAGACGCGGCTACCGAAAGCGTTCAAGGCGGTGCTGCACGCCTGGCTCGACAAGTTCGACGTGACGCCGCGGCCGGACTTGGAATCGGCGTTGGCCGAGGTTGCGAAGGCTTCGGGTGCCGAATTGACCTTCGAGCACCTCTTGCGCGACTACGCGCATCATGCGGTCGTGAAGAAGCCGGCGGTTGCGGGCTGAGGCGCGTTCGCTTCGCGACGCAGGGCTGCTCGCCCTGCACCCCGTCGGGGGACACCCCCGACGCACCCGTCTTTTGGGACTTGAAGTCAAAAAAACTGGAGGGTCCGGGAGGCTGTGCCTCCCAGTGGGGTGCGGGGCTAGCCCCGCTCGCGAAGCGAGTTGCTCTCACCGTGCACGCGCACTGCCGGATCAGCCCCCGCGCTACGCCAACTCCACGACCTCCACCACGCCCTTGAGATCGGCCGCGCCGGCCTGCCGGCTCCAATCGGCGAAGTTGCGCATTTCGCCGCCCTCGCGCAGGCGCCGGAGGCCAGCAAGATCGATCGTCGCCGTGACCCAGCCGGGCGCGTCCAGTGTGCCTTCGGCGAGGATGCCGGTATCGGAGACTCCGGCCTCGGAGGGCACGAAGATGCCGGCCGCCCCCGTATTGATATCGACGGCGGGCGACCACGGGGCCAATCCGATCAGCGGGCTCGTCACACAGGCGATCTGGCTCTCCAGGGCGCGGGCGCGCGAACCGGTCCGCACCCGGTGATGGCCCGACAGCCGTTCCGTGCACGCCGGCACCAGGATCAGCTCGGCGCCGGCCTCAGTCATGGCGCGGACGGTGAGCGGGAACTCGCTGTCGTAGCAGATGGCGATGCCGATGCGGCCAATCGTGGTCTCGAACTCGCGGATCGGCCCGCCAGTCGTGAGGCCCCAGTAGCGCTCGAACGGCGTCATGATGAGTTTGGACTGCTCGCCGACGAGCCCCGAGGGCGTCACGAGTTGAGCCGCGTTGAGATAACGGCCGTCGGCGGTTAGAACCGGCCCCGAGCCGACCAGAATGTGCACGTTGTGGGTTGCGGCCAATTCGACATGGAAAGCGACGCGGGCGCCCGCTTCTTCCGCCACGGCTTTCAGGCTGGCGCTCAGGTCGCCCGCGATCTCCCGGCCGAAGCAGGCGGCCTGCTCCATGGCTGCGTACTCGGGAAAAACCAGCAGCTCAGCCCCCGTCGCGGCCCCCTCGGCGACCCACTGGGCAACCTTGTCCTGCCAGTCGAACAGGGAGGCCGGCTCGCCGATCGGATACTGAGCGGAGGCAACCGTCAGACTGTCGCGAGCCATCCTCAGAGGTCCTTCAGCCAGAACTGCAGGGTGTGGTCGGTCTCATCGGCAATGTCGACGTCCTTCCAGGCGAAGTGCGCGACGAGGCCCGGCTTCGGGCTATAGCCACGTTTGGCCCAGAAGCCGTCGAGCGGCCGGTAATCCTTGGGTTTCAAGGGGTGATCGTCCGGGCGCACGACCCGGCAGAACGTCGAGATCGTGAAGCCACCGAGAGCACGCGCGTGCGCCTCGCGACCATCGAAAAAGGCGTGGCCCAGGCCGTGCCCGCGATACTCCGGCAAGAGGACCGACTCCCCGCAGTAAAACACCTTGGTGATGTCGTATCCGGCGGCCAGGAACGGCTCGCGGAACTCCGCGTCGGTCTCGGCCATGGGCGAGGCGGTGGAGGCCCCGATGATGCGGTCGCCGTCGCGGGCCACGATGCAGACGGCGCCATGACAGGCGGCGAACTTGGCCAGATACTCCGCCTCGTAGGCCTCCGTACCGTCGTAGAGATACGGCCAATCGCGGAACACGACCATGCGCAGGCGGGCGAGGTCCGGGAGTATCGGCAGCAGGGCCGGTCCGGTCAGCGCCTCGACGGCAAGCGTCATCCCTTCGTGCCCTCGATCTTGTTCTCAGGCCCGAGCAGCACGATGCGGGGCTCGTGGGTCTTTGCTTCGGCGGCGTCGAACTGGGCGTAGGCGCAGATGATGAGCTTGTCGCCGACGCAGACGAGACGGGCCGCCGCGCCATTGAGGCCGATCACGCCGGAACCCTTCTTGCCCTCGATGACATAGGTGGCGAAGCGGTTGCCGTTGTCGATGTCGTAGATTTCGACGCGTTCGTTGACGAGCAGGCCCGCGGCCTCGATCAGCTTGGCGTCGATCGAGATGGAGCCCTCGTAGTGGAGGTCGCATTCGGTGACGGTCGCCCTGTGCAGCTTGCACTTGAGCATGGTGAGGAGCATGGGCCTGCCTTCGCTTAGGGCGCGCGCCGCTGATTGCAGTCGGGCGGCGTCAGCCGGCGACCTGGGCGATCCAGTCGGTGAGGTTGTAATAGGTGGTGACGCGGGCGATTTTGCCGTCGCGGATGGCAAAGAAGGTGCCGGCCGGCAGGCGGTAGGTCTGGCCCTTGGCCTCGGGCAGGCCGGATTCCGAGTTGAGATATTTGCCGACGACATTGAACTCGGCCGCAGCGCGATCACCATCTCGCGAGACCATCACGGTGATGCCTTCGAGCTTCTCGGCGTAATTGTGGGCCATACGCGCGTTGAAGGCCTTGAACTTGTCGAGGCCGACGCGGCGCTCGCCCTGGTTGACGTCGTGGATGACGTCGTCGGTCAGGCAGGCCAGCATGCCGTCGTGGTCGCCAGCGTTGAAGGCCTCGTAATAGCGGCGGATGAGGGCGGCAGTCGCCTGGCGGGCAGCACTCTCGGCAGCGGTCTCGGTCATGTCTGGGGCTCTCCGGCTCTTGGTTTCGCGCATCGGGCGCGGCGTCATGGCCGGGGTTTAAGCAGTGTCGGGCCGGGGTGCAAGGGCGCGGCCGTCGTTACGACAGATCCAGGTCGGCGAGGCGGACGGCAAGCTCGAGGGCGAAGTCGGGGATCAAGGGCTGGTCGGGGGCCTGCGTCGCGACCTCCGTGTAGCCGTCGAGGCCGGGGCGGCGGAACTGCGTCGTCTCCAGCTTGACGGCGTCGATCACCCACAACTCACGCACGAAATGCATGGCATAGACCCGCGCCTTGCGCCCGCGATCGAATGACAGCGAGCCGTCGGCCACCTCGACGGCCAGCAGGCACGTCTCGGGCTTCAGGCCCCGGAGGCCGTCGGCGCGCGTGTAGAACACGAAGTCGGGCTCGAGGTAGGTCTGGTCATCGAGACGGAATGTTGTTTCCTGAGCGAGGGCCAGATGATCCGGCAGCTGGCGCATCCAGAAACGATTGAGGTTGATCTTCAGCACCTCGTGGTGAATGCCCTTGGCCGACATCGGAACGAGTTCTCCCCCGATCAGCTCCACCCGCTCGTCCTCGGGCAGGATGCCGGCCGCCACCATCTGCTCGACCTCGGCGACCGTGAAGGCGCGCCGCATCAGCCCCTCGGCGGCCTGCGTTGTGCGCGGCTCGGGATCGACCAGGTCGAAGATCCGTTTGAAGTCGGGCTTGTTCATGAATTGCAGTATAGCAGGGCGAGGGCGGCTCGGGCTAGATGTCGGCGGGACCCCGCACAATCAACACGATACCGAACTCTGAAGGCCATGACACCCGAGCCAATCATCGTCGCTGCCCTTTATCGGTTCGCGGCCCTCCCCGACTTCGCCGAGCGGCAAGCCCCGCTGGCGAAGCTCTGCTGTGGGCAAGGCGTGCGCGGAACCCTGCTTCTGGCGCCGGAGGGCATCAACGGCACGATCGCAGGGACGCGGGCCGGGCTCGACAAGGTTATCGCCCACATCCGGGCGTTTCCGGGCTTTGCCGAGCTGGACTGGAAGGAAAGCCCCGCGCGCGAGATGCCGTTCAAGCGCATGAAGGTCCGCCTGAAGCGCGAGATCGTTACCATGGGCGTGCCCGGCATAGACCCCACCTGCGTGGTCGGCACCTACGTCGAGCCTGCGGACTGGAACGTGTTGATCAGCGCGCCCGACGTGCTGCTGATCGACACGCGCAACGACTACGAAGTGGCGATCGGCACGTTCGCCGGCGCCGTCGACCCCAAGACCACCACGTTCCGCCAGTTCCCGGATTGGGTGCGCGCCAACGTCACCGGCACAAACGCGCCGCGCATCGCCATGTTCTGCACGGGCGGCATCCGCTGCGAGAAGGCGACCGCGCTGATGAAGGAGATGGGCTTTGCCGAGGTCTATCACCTCAAGGGCGGCATCCTGAAGTACCTGGAGACGGTGCCGGCTGAAGACAGCCTGTGGCGGGGTGAGTGCTTCGTATTCGACGAGCGCGTTTCGGTCGGTCATGGTCTGGCGCCCGGCCCCTATCAGCTCTGCTCCATCTGCCGCGAGCCGTTCCTGTCGGGGGCGGCAGGCGGGGGCTATGCGAGCCACCCCTGCCCGACCTGCGAAGCAACCGCCGACCGGGAGAAGAAGGCCGCGGCGGCCGAGCGCCAGCGCCAGATCGAGCTTGCCACTGAGCGGGGGCAACCCCATGTTGGGCAGAGGCAAGGTCAGTGAATGATTTTGTTCTGACGCAAAGGAAAATTTGCCGGGGGGCCTAATCTGGACGATCCGCTGGTCCCGCAATCGGGAACCTTCGTCCGAGCCAAGGAGCTGCCCATGAAGATCGACAAGGACACCTGGGTGCTGGTCGCCGATGGCGGCAAGGCGCTCGTGCTGCGCAATGCCGGCACGCCGATGCATCCGCAGATCGAGGTCGTGCGCAGCGGCGCCCACGACAATCCGCCGACCCGCGAGCAGGGCGACGACCGGCCGGGCCGGACCAACGAATCGACCGGTATGCGGCGGTCGTCGATGGAAGCGCCCGACCTGCACCAGCGCGAGGAGCGCAGGTTCCTGGCCGCCGCCCTGACCGCCCTGGCTGGCGATCTGTCGACGGGGGCCTTCAAGCGCCTGCTCATCGTAGCGCCTCCCATCGCGCTGGGCATGATCCGCGACGAGATGCCGGCGCACCTCTCAGGCGTGGTGACGGCGAGCCTCGACAAGGACTTGGTGCATCAGCCGGTCCCGCGCATTGCCGCGGCGTTGGGGGATTGGGAGGTCGACTGAACCGCTGGGAGGGCCGCTGCTGCTAGGGCGTGGTGTGATCAACCCATTGTGAGCAGGCTCGAGGGCGCGCCGGACATCCAAACGACCCTCTGGCGTGTTCTCTCTTGTAGACGGCGCACGAGCCGATCATGAAAGGAGACCCATATGCGTACCTTGGTTCTGGCCTTAGCGAGCCTTGCGGCCGTGGCCATGACGGCACCCGCCCCATCCTCGGCCGCGCCCCTTGGCGCACTCGGCGGGTTGGAAACGTCGGCAGTTCCAGCCGCCTCGCCGGTCGAGCAGGTGGGCCGGCGTCACTACAGGCGGCATCACAGGCGCTATGTCTATCGCCGCTACTATCGCCCGCGCGTCTACGGCTTCTCGCTCTACGTGGGCCCGCGCCACTACGGTCATGGCCGCCGCCACTACGGCTACTACGGCCGCCCCTACTACGGGTATCGCCACGGATGGTCGGCCTATCGCTACTACTGACCGGCCTCGATCACCGGTTCGTGGGGCGTCCGCTTCGACGGCCTCCATGCCCTGTTACACGCACACTGGGGCTCCAGCGGTACACCAGCCGCTGGAGCCCTTCCGTTGTCTTTGCGCGACACGGAGCCCACGACAGGGCCAAGCGGCGCCGTTGCGCTCGTCCGCCCTCGCGGCTAAGAGTGCCGTCTTGATCCGCAGTCGATCCGAAACAGCCCGAGCCCGCCCATGCACGTCGATGAAGCCACCGTCCGGCGCATTGCCCGCCTTGCCCGCATCAAGATAACCGACGCCGAGGCCAAGGGGCTGGAAGGCGAGCTCAGCGGCATCCTCGATTGGGTGGAGCAGCTCAAAGAGGTGAACACGGACGCCGTCGAACCGATGACCCGCGTCGTGCCGATCACCCTGAAACAGCGCGTCGATGCCGTAACGGACGGCGAGAAGGCTGCCGAGATCGTCGCCAATGCGCCGATGACCGAAGACAACTTTTTCGTCGTGCCGAAGGTGGTGGAATAACGATACGAGTGGCACGCGATCTGCCACACATGGGCAAACGGGGTGATCCCCCGCGCGGGGTCAAGGGGGCGCGCAGCCCCCTTGCCTTGCAGCGGTGACGACCTTCCTAATCTTGGCGCGACGAGGGGCAAACACCCGGCGCAGGGAGCAAGCGTGAGCAAACTGACCGACCTGACATTGAGCGAGGCGCGCGCGGGGCTGAAGGCCAAGGCGTTCTCGTCGCGTGAGCTGACGGATGCGTTCATCGCCGCCATCGAGGCCGGCAATCCGGCGATCAACGCCTATGTGTTGGCGACGCCCGAGATCGCGCGGGCGCAGGCGGATGCGGCCGACCAGCGCCTGAAAAAGGGCGAGGGCGGCATCCTCGAAGGCCTGCCGCTGGGCATCAAGGACCTGTTCTGTACCAAGGGCGTGCGCACCACCGCCTGCTCGAAGATCCTGGATGATTTCAAGCCGACCTACGAATCGAGCGTGACCCAGAACCTGTGGGATGCCGGCGCGGTCATGCTCGGCAAGCTCAACAACGACGAATTCGCCATGGGTTCGTCCAACGAGACGAGCTGCTTTGGCCCGCCGGTCAACCCCTGGCGACGGAACGGTTCGGACGACAAGCTCGTCGCCGGTGGCTCGTCGGGGGGCTCATCGGCAGCGGTCGCGGCTCACCTCTGCCTTGCTGCGACGGCCACCGATACGGGCGGCTCGATCCGCCAGCCGGCAGCACTCACCGGCACCGTCGGCATCAAGCCGACCTACGGGCGCTGCTCGCGCTGGGGCATGATCGCGTTCGCGTCCTCGCTGGATCAGGCGGGCGTCATGACCCGCTCCGCCGCCGACGCCGCGGTGCTGCTCCAGACGATGGCCGGTTTCGATCCGCGCGACTCGACCAGCGCCCAAGAGCCGGTCCCGGATTACGGCGCCGAGCTCAACGCGGATCTCGCGGGTCTGCGCATCGGTCTGCCCAAGGAATACTTCGGCGAGGGACTCGATGCCGGCGTAGGCGCGTCCATCGCATCCGCCCTGCGCGTCTACGAGGGACTGGGGGCCAAGCTGGTCGACATCAGCCTACCGAACAGCCCGTTGTCGGTACCGGTCTATTACGTGGTCGCCCCGGCGGAGTGCTCGTCGAACCTGGCGCGTTTCGACGGCGTGCGCTACGGCCACCGCTGCGAGTCGCCCAAGGACCTCGAGGATCTCTATAAGCGAAGCCGCGCCGAGGGATTCGGGCCGGAGGTCAAGCGCCGGATCATGATCGGCACCTATGTGCTGTCCGCTGGCTACTACGACGCCTACTATCTGAAGGCTCAGAAGATCCGGCAATTGATCAGCGACGACTTTCGGCGCGCCTTCGGGCAGGTGGACGTCATCATGGGTCCGACCAGCCCGACCACCGCCTTCCCGCTGGGCGAAAAGGCGGACAATCCGGTGGCCATGTACCTGAACGACATCTATACCATCGCGACGAACCTCGCCGGGCTCCCCGGCATGTCGATCCCGGTGGCACCGGCCGGCGGCATGCCCGTGGGGCTGCAAATCGTCGGCGATCTATTCCAGGAGTCGCGGCTGCTCAATGTCGCGCACCGGCTGCAGCAAACAACGGACTGGCACCGGGCGGCACCTCCCGGCATTGACTGAGCGCTTGCGCCGCCGCGGCGCGGAGCCGCACGCCACTCAATTCAACACAGCGACCGACTCGAAGCCATGCAATGGGAACCCGTCATCGGGCTGGAGATTCATACCCAGCTCGCGACCCGATCGAAGATCTTCTCCGGCTCCCCGACCACCTTCGGCGCGGCCCCCAACACCCAGGCCAACGCCATCGATCTGGGGCTGCCGGGCGTGCTCCCGGTGCTCAACACGCGAGCGGTGGAGCTGGCGGTGCGTTTCGGCACCGCGATCCAGGCCGAGATCGCGCCGCGCTCGGTCTTTGCGCGCAAGAACTACTTCTATCCGGACCTCCCCAAGGGCTATCAGATCAGCCAATTCGAGCTGCCGATCGTGGGTAGGGGACAGGTCGAGATCGTCTTGGACGACGGCGCGATCAAGACCATCGGCGTCACCCGCGCGCATCTCGAGGAGGACGCGGGAAAGTCCTTGCACGAGGATTTCCACGGCTACACCGGCATCGATCTCAATCGCGCGGGGACCCCGCTGCTGGAGATTGTCTCGGAACCGGATCTGCGCAGCGCCGCCGAGGCCGTGGCGTACGCCCGCAAGATTCACCGCATCGTGCGCTGGATCGGGATCAGCGACGGGAACATGCAGGAAGGCTCGTTTCGGGTCGACGCCAATGTCTCGGTGCGACCGGTTGGAGAGGAACGCTTCGGCACGCGCGCCGAGATCAAAAACATCAACTCCTTCCGCTTTCTGGAGCGGGCGATCCTGTTCGAGATCGAGCGCCAGATCGAGCTACTGGAGGGCGGCGGCAAGGTGGTCCAGGAGACCCGGCTCTACGACCCCGACCGGGACGAGACGCGTACCATGCGCACCAAGGAGGAGGCGAACGACTACCGCTACTTCCCCGACCCGGATCTGCTGCCGCTGGAGATCGACCCGGCATTCGTCGCCGCTGCCACCGCGGACCTGCCGGAGCTGCCGGACGCCCGGCGCGCGCGCTTCCGCGACGAATTCGGACTCTCCGACTATGACGCCAACCTATTGACCGCCAGTCGCGACCTGGCGGACTACTTCGAGTCGGTGGCGCGCGAGAGCGGCGAGCCGAAGCTGGCCGCCAACTGGATCAACGGCGAGCTTGCCGCAGCCCTGAACAAGGGCGGGTTGGAGTTGGATCAGTGCCCGGTGACGGCCGCGATGCTCGCCGGGTTGATCCAGCGCATCAAGGACAACACCATCTCCGGTACCATCGCCAAACAGGTCTTCGAGGCCCTATGGAGCGACGGCGGCGACGCCGATCAAGTGATCGAGGCGCGGGGGCTCAAGCAGATCACCGACAGCGGCGCCATCGAGGCCATCATCGACAAGATCCTCGCCGCCAACCCGAGCCAAGTGGACGACTACCGCGGCGGCAAAGAGAAGATGCTCGGATTCTTCGTCGGTCAGGTGATGAAGGCCAGCGCGGGCAAGGCCAATCCGCAGCAGGTCAACGAGCTGCTGAAGCGCAAGCTCCAGGGCTAAGGCCACGCGGATCCGCCCGCGGGAATCAGCCCCTGCGGGTGACCACCCGAAACGGCGAGGCCGAGTCATCGACCTCAGGCCGGTTGCGCATGAAGTCCGCCACCTGGTGGAAGGCCTGCCGCAGATGCGCGCGCAGCGCCTCGTCGATCACGACCTCGGCCAGCGCCCCTTCCATGCATTGCAGCCACTGATCGCGCTCGGCGACGCCGATCGAAAAGGGTAGGTGACGCGCCCGCAGCCGCGGGTGCCCGTAGCGGCGTTGATAGAGATCCGGACCACCGAGCCAACCGGACAGAAACAGGAACAGTTTCTCCCGCGATACCTTGAGGCTCCGCGCATGCAGGGCGCGAATGTCGCTCGCCTCCGGCAACGCGTCCATCCGGTCGTAGAAACGGTCCACCAGCTCGCGAACCTTGACCTCGCCCCCGAGCTGCTCGTAGGGGGTGCGGGTGTGGTCGATCATCGGCGTACGCCGCGATCCGGTCGAATGCCGTGTTGAGACAGCTTGTCCGCCAAGGCGTCCGGCTCGACGGGATCGCCCAGCACGCCGAATCGGACCGCGCCCTTGCCGTTGCGCTTGGCCTCGTACATCAGCCGATCGGCCTCGGCGATCAGGCGGTCCGACGAGATCGTTGGGTCAAACGATGTCACCACGCCCATGCTGCAGCTGACCCCCTCGGCGGTGGCGGCAAGCGCGGCGCCGATTTCGGTGGTGAGCTTCGCAACGACGTGCCGCGCCCCGATCGAGTCCGTATCGGGCAGAATCAGGGCAAATTCGTCGCCGCCGAGTCGGGCCACGGTATCCGTACGACGCATGGTCGATTGCATGGCCCGTCCGACCGCGCGCAGCACCCGATCCCCGGCGGCATGACCACGTTTGTCGTTTACCTTCTTGAAATTGTCCAGGTCGAGATAGGCGAGCGTCAGCGCGCTCCGGCGTCGCTGCGCCAGTCCGAGATCGTGCGCGAGGCGGTCCGCGAATACCCTTCGGCCATAGAGACCGGTCAGGTCATCGGTTGCCGCCAGGTGCCGTTGACGAGCCAGACTCGCGCGCAGAGTGGTGAACAGGTGACCGATGATCAAAAAAACGCCAAAGCGCAGAAACGCGTTCCAAATCCCTATCGCCGGGTGCGAATAAGGGTGGTTAGCCGCAACGTCCGCACCGTACCCGGTGGCACACGCGAGCACTGCGACGGCAATGGTCGGCCACTTCCCGCCATACCAGCCCGCGAGCGCCACGGGAGCAAGGTAGAAGAACGACATCGACACCTCGTATCCCAACCAGTAGTCGAGCAGTCCAACCCCCAGCACGCCGTATACCGCCAGGACCAGCACCCCGCCGCGGGCAAGGCGTCCCAGTCGCCGATCGACGGCCGCAAGCAGCTGCATATCTTTCCCCTACGCCGGTTGAGATAATTTACCGATTCTAACGCCGATCTACACTGCATCGTGTTGCCGGTAATGCTTTTTAGTTGCTTCCGGTTGCGAACATAGGCGGTTGGCTCGGCGCGCGCGCGGTGCCGGCGACCCGCCGGCGCCATCCAAGAAAAGCTACTATTGCGGCGCCGGCCCGTTCCGCTTCAGGTTACCGATGAGTGCTCACGGCCGCGTCGCCATCGAGCCTCCGATCAGTGCAATTCTCGAAACATGAATAATGTCCTACTAGAGTCAAGAATCACCTGTCCCGAGTGTAGGTATTCCAAGACAGAGACGATGCCCACCGACGCCTGCCAGTGGTTCTACGAGTGTGAGAAGTGTCACACGCTGCTGAAGCCCAAGGCGGGTGACTGCTGCGTATTTTGCTCGTACGGGACGGTGCCCTGCCCTCCGATACAGTTGCACGGGAAACAGGGCAATTGTTGTGGTTAAGCGGCTTCGATTCTCACCCGCGTCGAAGTCGCTCATAAACGCCAAATGACTCAATTGGTTAACCATACGCCGATGATGCAGCAGTACCTGCGCCTGAAGGCGCAGTACCCCGACACGCTGCTGTTCTACCGCATGGGTGATTTCTACGAGCTGTTCTACGTCGACGCGGAGCGCGCGGCGGCGCTGCTGGACATCACCCTGACCAAGCGCGGTCAATCGGCCGGGCGGCCGATTCCGATGGCCGGCGTGCCCTATCACGCAGCAGAGGGCTATCTGGCCAAGCTGGTGCGCAAGGGGGTGTCGGTGGCGATCTGCGAGCAGATCGGCAGTCCTGCGGAGAGCAAGGGGCCGGTCGAGCGCCGCGTGGTGCGGGTGGTCACGCCCGGCACCCTGACCGACGAGGCCCTGCTCGAGGAGCGTCGCGAGAACCTGCTCGCGGCCATCGCCGAGGGAGATGCGGGCTTCGGGGTCGCGGTGCTGGAGCTCTCCAGCGGACGCTTTTCGGTGCTCGAGGTCGCGACGCTGGAGTCACTCGCCAGCGAGCTGGAACGGCTGCGACCCGCCGAGGTGCTGATCGACGAGGACAGCCCGGTGCCGGACCGACTGCGACTGGAGCGCGGCGTGACCC
>JBGSQO010000401.1:0-3965 GCA_041738055.1 Filomicrobium sp. | reverse complement strand
AGGCCATGTGCTGGTCGAGATGACCTCGGCCGAGGAGCGGGCGATGCTGAAAGAGGCCGACGCCACGGCGCGGGAGGCCAAGGAGCAGTTGGAGAGGGCCGAGCCCCTGGCCCGGCGCGGCGTCAGTTCGGATTCCGTGCTGTCTGAACGCCGCCGGGATGCCGAAACAGCGGCGGCCCGGTTCGAGATGATGAATTCGCGGCTGGCCGACCGGCGCGTGGTTGCGCCCTTCGATGGCATCCTGGGCCTCCGCCGCATCAGCGTCGGCGCCCTGCTGGAACCGGGCACCGTCATCACCACCATCGACGACGACAGCCGGATGAAGCTCGATTTCACGGTCCCGGCGACGGTCCTGGCCCGGCTTGCGGTCGGCCAGCGTATCGAAGCCCGCTCGAATGCCTACGGCGAGCGCCGGTTCGAGGGCCGGATTGCCGCCATGGACAGCCGCATCGACCCTGTGACGCGCTCGATCTCGGTGCGAGCCATCCTGCCCAATCCCGATCGGCTCCTGCGCGGGGGGCTGTTGATGATGGTCGATGTGCTGCAGGACGAGCGGCAGGCCCTCGTCGTGCCCGAGAAGGCGATCGTGCCGCGGGGGCGGCTGTCGTTCGTCTACGTGGTCGATATCAAGGCGGACAAGCCCAAGGCCATCGAGCGCGAGGTCGTGCTGGGCAGCCGCTATCCGGGCAAGGTCGAGATCGCTTCCGGGCTCAAAGCCGGCGAACATGTCATCACCGACGGCACGCTGCGCGTCAGTCCCGGCCAGGCCGTCGAGGTCAAGGCGATCGAGGCCGGCGACGAGCCGCTGGTCAGGCTGCTGGAGCAGGGCCGCAGGAACCCGAGCTGACGGCGGGCCGCTCCCCCTTGGGGCAGGGCGATAGGTTGCGAGACAGCAAACAGCTAAGGAACGCCTCGACATGCAACTGTCCGACGTATCCGTGCGGCGCCCGGTGTTTGCTGCCGTCATGGGTCTTCTGCTGATCGCCTTCGGCATCGTGGCCTTCCTCAGACTGCCGCTGCGGCAGTATCCCGATATCGATCCGCCGGTCGTGTCGGTCGAGACGGTCTACCCTGGGGCCTCCGCAAACATCGTCGAATCCCGCATCACGGAGCTGATCGAGGAGCGCATCGCCGGCGTCGAGGGCATCCGCACCATCGAGAGCAAGAGCACCGACGGCCGCTCCGAGATCACCATCGAGTTCCGCATCGGTCGCGACATCGAATCGGCGGCCAACGACATCCGCGACCGCGTCTCCGGCATTCTGGACGACCTGCCTGAGGAGGCCGATCCACCCGAGATCCAGAAGATCGACGGCGACCAGGACGTCATCATGTGGCTCAATCTGGCGAGCCCGGAGATGACCGTACCGGAGTTGACCGACTACGCGCGGCGCTTCCTCGTCGACCGCTTCTCGGTGCTGGACGGCGTCGCCAGCGTCCGCATCGGTGGCCAGCAGATCTATGCCATGCGCGTCTGGCTCGACCGTAATGCGCTGGCTGCCCGTGGCCTTACCGCATCCGATGTCGAAGCCGCGCTGCGCTCGGAGAATATCGAACTACCGGCCGGTGCCATCGAATCGCGCGACCGGCAGTTCACGGTCCGCGTCGAGCGTTCGTTCCGATCGGCGCAAGACTTCTCCGCCCTCGTTCTGAAACGCGGGGAGGATGGCTATCTGGTCCGTCTCGGCGATGTCGCCCGCGTCGAGCGTGGCGCGGCTGAGGACCGCACGGTCTTCCGCGGCAATGGCATCGCCATGGTGGGCCTGGGCATCGTCAAGCAGTCGAAGGCCAATACCATCGAGGTCGCGCGGGGCGCGCAGCGCGAGGCGGCCGAACTCAACAAATCGCTGCCGCGCGGCATGCAGCTGAAGCAGAGTTACGATACCTCCATCTTCATCGATGGCGCTATCCACGAGGTCTACTCGACCCTGGTCATCGCCATCGTCCTCGTCATCCTCGTCATCTTCCTGTTCCTGGGCAGCCTGCGGGCGACCATCGTGCCGGCGGTGGCCGTGCCGGTGTCGATCGTGGCGACGTTCATCGTGCTGTATATCCTGGATTTCTCGGTCAACCTTCTGACCCTGCTGGCGCTGGTATTGGCGATCGGTATCGTCGTGGACGATGCCATCGTGGTGCTCGAGAACATCGTGCGCCGCATCCGCGAGGAGGGTGAGACGCCGCTGCTGGCCGCCTACAACGGCACCCGGCAGGTCGCTTTCGCGGTCATTGCCACCACGCTGGTGCTGATCGCGGTGTTCGTGCCGATCGCCTTCCTGGAGGGCGATGTCGGGCGGCTGTTCTCGGAGTTCGCGCTGACCATGGCGGCGGCCGTCGCGTTTTCGAGCTTCGTCGCGCTCAGCCTGTCGCCGATGATTGCCTCCAAGATCCTGAAGGCGAACGATCGGCCGACCGCTGCCGAGCGCGCCGTCGACCGCATCTCGGACGTTCTGCGCTCCGGCTACATGGTTCTACTCCGGGGCGCGCTGCGGGCACGGTACCTCGTCGTTCTCGTCTTCTTCGGACTGTGCGGAGCCGTCGGCTACGTCTATCAGCAGGTGCCGGCGGAGTATGTGCCGAGGGAGGACCGTGGCTCGTTTTTCGTGATGATCAACGGGCCGGAGGGCGCCACCTACTCCTACATGCTGCAGTACGTCGACGAGATCGAACGACGGCTGATGCCCTACACCGAGAGCGGCGAGGTCACTCGCCTCATCGTGCGGGCTCCGCGGACCAACACCGGGGCCGGCACGTTCAATTCGGCCATCGCCGTGTTGGTGCTCGACGACTGGAGCAAGCGCCGCTCCGGCTTCGTCATCATGGAGGAGATCCGCAAGAAGCTCGCGGATCTTCCCGGCGTGAAGGCCATCCCGCTGATGCGCCAGGGCTTCGGCCGGCGGGTGGCAAAGCCCGTCCAGGTGACCATCGGGGGCGGCACGTGGGAGGAGCTGGCGGCCTGGCGCGATGTCCTGGTCAAGGAGTTGGAGACCAACAATCCAGGGCTCACCGGCCTCGACTGGGACTACAAGGAGACCCAGCCGCAGCTGCGCGTCGACATCAACTACGACCGTGCCGCCGAACTCGGCGTGACCGTCGGCAACATCGGCCGGACGCTGCAGACCATGTTCGGCTCGCGGCGGGTGACGACCTACGTCGAGAACGGCGAGGAGTACGACATCATCCTGGAGGGCGAACGCGACGCTCAGCGCACGCCGGCCAGCCTGGAAAACATCTACGTCCGCTCCTCGCGCTCCAACGAACTCATTCCGCTCGCTAACTTCGTGACACTGCGGGAGGAAGCGGGCTCGACCAGCCTCAACCGCTACAACCGCATCCGCGCCATCACGCTGGAGGCCAATCTCGACCCCAAGCTGTCGCTGGGCGCGGCGCTGACCCATATCGAAGGGGTCGCCCGCGAGAAGCTGCCGGCCGACGTGGTCATCGACTTCAAGGCCGAATCGCTCAACTTCAAGAAGGCCGGCGAGAGCCTGATGTTCGTGTTCCTGCTCGGCATCCTCGTCGTGTTCCTGGTGCTGGCGGCCCAGTTCGAGAGCTGGGTGCATCCCTTCGTCATCATCCTGACGGTTCCGTTGACCATCGGCGGTGGTCTGCTGGGTCTTTGGATCGCGGGCGCAACGCTCAACATCTACAGCCAGATCGCGCTTATCATGCTGGTCGGGCTCGCGGCCAAGAACGGCATTCTGATCGTGGAATTCGCCAACCAGCTGCGCGACGCGGGCCGTTCCTTCGACGAGGCCCTGCTGGAGGCCTCCAGCGTGCGGCTGCGGCCGATCCTGATGACGGGAATCACGACGATTGCCGGCGCCGTGCCGCTGATCTGGACGTTCGGACCGGGAGCCGAGACGCGCGTCGTCATCGGGATCGTGGTGCTGGCTGGCGTGCTGGCGGCGACGATCCTGACGCTGTTCATCGTGCCCGTCGCCTATTCGCTGCTGGCCCGCCACACC
>JBGSQO010000391.1:0-4151 GCA_041738055.1 Filomicrobium sp. | reverse complement strand
GGCACGCTGCGGCTCGGGCCGAAGACGGTGCTCGCGCATTTCGGCGAGGTGCACCCACGCACGCTGGCCGGCCTCGACGTGGATGGCCCCGTCGCCGCCTTCGAGATCTTCCTGGATGCGCTGCCGCCGGAGAAGAAAAAGCAGGGCCGCACGCGCCCGCCGCTGCCGGCGTCCGATCTCAATCCGGTCAAGCGCGACTTCGCCTTCGTGCTGGATGCCAAAGTGCCGTCCGGCGACGTGATCCGGGCCGCCCTCGGCGCCGACAAGAAGCTGATCGCCAGCGTCGGCGTGTTCGACATCTTCCAGGGCGGCAAGCTGGCCGAGGAGGGCAAGAAGTCGCTCGCCATCGAAGTGAGCTTGCAGCCCGTCGAGCAGACTCTGACCGACAAGGAGATCGAGGAGATCTCCGCCCGCATCATCGCGGCGGTCGCCAAGGCGACGGGTGGCGAGATTCGCGGGTGAGTTGGGGAAATGGCCAGATAGCCAGATAGCCAGATGGGAGAACAGCGGAAGCACCACCTCGAACGACGCACCACTCACCACTGACCACTGACCATTCACTACTCACCACTCACTACTCACTTACTCGGAGCGGGCTATGGACACGACGAACGGTAGTGCGGCCGGTTCTGCGGCAACGGCCATGGAGCCCATGCTCATTCCCGGGCCGGCCGGCATCCACAAGATCGTCATCGTCGGCGGTGGCGCGGGCGGGCTTGAACTGGCGACCCAGCTCGGCAATAAGCTCGGCCGCAAGGGGCGCGCGGACATCACGCTGCTCGACCGCTCGCGCACACACATCTGGAAGCCGCTGCTGCACGAAATCGCCGCCGGTAGCATGGACGTCGCCCGCCACGAACTCGACTATCTGGCACAGGCCCATTGGCACGGCTTCCGTTACCGATTCGGCGAGATGACGGGCATCGACCGGAACAAGAAGCTGGTCTTCACCGCCGCCACCTTCGACGAGGACGGCGAGCCGATCACACCCGCCCGCGCGATCTCCTACGATACTCTGGTCATCGCCATCGGCTCGGTGACCAACGATTTCGGCACGCCGGGTGTGGCCGAGCACGCGATCATGCTGGATACGCCCGAACAGGCCGAGCGCTTCAATCGTCGCCTCGTCAACGCCTGCATCCGCGCCAACGCTCAGAAGGGCCCCATCGAACCGGGGCAGTTGCACGTCACCATCATCGGCGCGGGCGCGACGGGCAGCGAACTGTCGGCCGAACTGCACCACACGGCGCGCGGTGTCGTTGCCTTTGGTCTCGACAATATCAAGCCGGAGCGCGATATCCGCATCACACTGATCGATGCCGCCCCGCGCATCCTGCCGGCACTGCCCGAGCGGCTGTCGCAGGCAACCGCGGATGTGCTGACTCAGCGGCTCGGCGTCGATATCCGCACCAATGCGCGCGTGACGGCGGTGACGGCGGATGGCGTGACGCTGGCTGACGGCGCGTTCATCCCGTCCCAGCTCGTCGTCTGGGCGGCAGGCGTGAAAGGGCCAGATGTGCTGCGCAAGCTCGACGGGCTCGAGGTCTCGCGGATGGGCACGCTCAAGGTCAAGGAGACCCTGCAGACGACACTCGACCCCGACATTTTCGTCATCGGAGACGCGAGCTATTTCGTTCCGGCGGGAACCGAGAAGCCGATCGGGCCGCGCGCGCAGGCCGCCCACCAGCAGTCCTCGCATCTGGTCGCCGAGCTGCAGCGACACATGCGCGGCGAGACGCTGCGGCCGTTCAAGTACCAGGATTTCGGCTCGCTGGTGTCGCTCGGCGATTATTCGACGGTCGGCAGCCTGATGGGGTTCATCTCCGGCAAGAGCATGTGGATCGAGGGCCTGTTCGCCAAGCTCATGTACCGCATGCTCTACAAGATGCACGAGTGGGCGCTGCACGGCTTCTGGAAGGTGGCGCTCGATACCCTGTCGCGTACGATCACGCGGCGGACCGAGCCGACCGTCAAGCTGCACTGAGAGGCCCGTCACCATGACCATTCCGCGCGAAGCGATGACCGGCGTACTGCTCGCGGGCGGGCAGTCGCGGCGCATGGGCGGGGGCGACAAGGGGCTGATCGAGGTCGCGGGCCGGCCGATGATGCGGCATGTGATGGAGCGGCTCGGCCGCCAGGTCGGCGCCATGGTGCTCAACGCCAACGGCGATCCGGGCCGCTTTGCGGCGATTGGCCTGCCGGTCGTCGCCGACAGTATCGAGGGCCACGTTGGGCCCTTGGCGGGCGTGCTCGCCGGTATGCGCTGGAGTGCCGTCAACGCGCCCGCCGCCACCCACATCGCGACCGTTTCGACAGATGCCCCGCTGATCCCGGACGATCTCGTGGCCCGGCTGGCAGACGGCCTCGAGGACAGCGGGGCGCGGATCGCATTGGCGGCCTCGGCTGGCCACTCGCACCCCGTGATCGGCTTGTGGCCGGTGGGGCTCGCCGATGATCTGGAGGCGGCGTTGCTGAACGGCGTGCGCAAAGTGTTGCACTGGACCAACCGGCATGGTTCGACTATCGTCGAATTCCCATTCGCGGCCGTACACGGACGACAGGTCGACCCGTTCTTCAATGCCAACACGCCCGAGGAACTTGCCGAGCTGAACGGGTATCTCGTTCCGTCCAAATCGCAGAGTGTCTGACCGACCGTGATACAGGCCGCGCCGTCCGGCAGGCTGCCCGGAGGGCTGTCGGAAGGTGCAAACAAGGACAAGGCTTCAGGCATGATGCGCGCGCCCTGCGGCACCCCGATCATCGGCATCGCCGGCTGGAAGAAGTCGGGCAAGACCACGTTGACCGTGCGCCTCGTCGAGGAGTTCACGCGCCGGGGCTTGCGCGTTGCGACCGTCAAGCACGCCCACCACGACTTCGACATCGACAACGGAGAGACCGACTCGGCGCGTCACCGCCGGGCGGGTGCCGGGCAGGTGGCCATCGTCTCGGGGCGCCGCTGGGCGCTCGTCACCGAGCTGAACGGGGCGCCCGAGCCCAACTTCGAGGAGGTGATCGCAGCCCTCGATCCCTGCGATCTCATCGTCGTGGAAGGCTACAAGTCGGCGCCGATCCCGAAGATCGAGGCGCGTCGTTCGGCCTCGCTGACGAAGCGCGCGCTGGCCGAGGACGACCCGCATGTGATCGCCATCGCCGCCGATCACGCGGTCGAGGGTAGCCGTGTGCCCGTCTACACGCTCGACGATATCGCTGCACTCGCCGACCTGATCGAGCGGACGGTCGGGCCGCTCGGTTCGAGCACCTCGGTAGCGGCCCATCAGTCCGGACCACGTCACATCGAGATCGACGGCGAGTGATGAAGCGCGGACGCCGTCCGGGTCGCCAGCCGCGATAAGGCCAAGTTGAAGGGTAGATTACAAAAATTTACTTTGTCGCAGGCGACAGACCAGCGTACCCTCCAGATAGTCTTCAACAACCGGAAGGAGGTGATCCGATGTCGAGTGAGATCGTTGTGCTGGCCAGGTGCCTGTCGAGCCAAGTCTCTGCGTCGGAGCAACCTCCGGTGCACGACTGACGGGTTCAACGCCTTGGGGTTACAGGCTCCATCGCCAGTCACTCTCACGGAAAGGGGTCGCGCGAGCGGCCCCTTTTTCTGTTGCCCCGCGTAGCCTGGAGCCATCGCTCACGACCGCACGACCAGGGGCGCCGTTGCGGGCGCCTCTGCCTCGATCCCGCGCGCGACCATCTCGCCGGTGGCGGCATCCGCGATCATCACCAGCCGCGTGAGTGGATTCAGGATCGGCGCCACGAGCCAGGGAAAGGTCGGATCTAGGTCGGGCGAAACCTCTGCCATGCGGCAGGCGCGGCCCATGCTGTCGTGACCACGCGCGCGACCGCGCCACAGAGGAGTCTGCCAGTGGTTGGCGGCTGCCTGGGTGCCGCCACGATGAACCGAAGCCGCCGTCTCCGTGCGCTCGATGACGGCGGTCTCTTCGGCGTGCGTGCCGGCTAGGATGAAAATGCAGGGGGCGGCAATGGGGGTGTGGGTAAGCGTCTCGACCGCGTCCGAAAAACTGGGCACGGTCTCGAAGACCGACCGCAGAAGATGCGCCGGCGTCGTCGCCCGCGAGCGCCATACGCGGCGGCGGTTCAGCGCCCAATCGACGGCATAGACACCGGCAGCCTGCCGCATC
>JBGSQO010000387.1:0-4618 GCA_041738055.1 Filomicrobium sp. | reverse complement strand
TCGGCGAGGGGCTGCTGATCGAGGGACACGTCGTCTCGCGCGGCGCACTCCGCGTGGACGGCGAAATTCGTGGGCTTTGCGAGGCCAATTCAATCGAAGTCAGCACGGCCGGGCGCGTCGAAGGCGCGATCAAGGCCAGCGAAGTCCTCGTCGCCGGTACGGTCGATGGGGCGATCGAAGCCGCCAACGTGACCCTCGCGCCCACAGCAGTGGTGGTCGGCGACATCGATTACGATACCTTCGCCATGGCCGAGGGCGCGGACGTCCGTGGCCGCCTACGCAACCGCAAATCCCGCAAGCAGACCGCGGCCGAGCGCCCGCCGTGGGCCAACCGTCTATTCGGCCGCTGACATCGGCCGCGGACCTATCCGGGTCAG
The DNA here is from genome assembly GCA_041738055.1 of Filomicrobium sp. Lineage (GTDB taxonomy): Bacteria > Pseudomonadota > Alphaproteobacteria > Rhizobiales > Hyphomicrobiaceae > Filomicrobium. The sequence continues at coordinate 4,241 of JBGSQO010000387.1, read as the reverse complement.
CTGCAAAAGTCGGGTATCCAAAGGCCTCAGGCCATTGGCGGAGGTTTGCAGGCAGAGCCTCCAACTTGCAACGAAACACAGGGTTGCACGATGACGCCTCCCCGCGGGCAATCGGCCAGCGTCGACAACGCCCTACGCGTCACCCGACGATCTTCTGCCCCGTCTTCTTCCAGTCGGCCATGAACTGCTCGAGCCCCTTGTCGGTCAGCGGATGCTTGACCAGCGCCTTGAGAATGGCGGGAGGGATGGTGGCGACGTCGGCGCCGACCATGGCGGCGTCCTTGACGTGGTTCACCGTGCGGATCGAGGCCGCTAAGATATCGGTCGAGAGGGCCGGATAGTTGTCGTAGATCTGGCGGATCTCGGAAATGAGTTCCATGCCGTCGAGACCGACGTCATCGAGCCGGCCGATGAACGGGGACACGAACGTCGCGCCCGCCTTGGCCGCCAGCAGCGCCTGGGTCGCCGAAAAGCACAAGGTCACGTTGACCATGGTGCCCTCGGAGGTCAGCACCTTGCAGGCCTTGAGGCCCTCCATCGTCAGCGGCACCTTGATCGTCACGTTCTTGGCGATCCTGGCGAGTTCCCGGCCTTCCGCCAGCATGCCCTCGGTGTCGAGAGCGGCGACCTCGGCGGAGACGGGACCCGGCACGAGGGCGCAGATCTCCGCGATGGTCTCCTTGAAGTCGCGTCCGCTCTTGGCGATGAGCGAAGGGTTGGTCGTCACGCCGTCGAGAAGGCCGGTTGCGGCGATCTCCCGGATCTCGGACACATCGGCGGTATCGACGAAGAATTTCATGGGCTGGCTCCTTGCCCTTCGCGTGCCGCATCCTGCGGCTTAGGCTGTCGCTGCGATTCGAGGTGCGTTTTGAGGTCTGCTCTAAGCAATGGCAATAGGTTTGGATAGCCTGCTCGATCTGGGCGACGATGGGATGGCTAACGAGGCCGCCCTCGTCCCCGTCCTGCTGCCCGTCGCACTGGACCAGACCTACGACTACCGCGCCCCGCCGTCGGGGCCCGTCGCACCCGGCGCCTTCGTCATCGTGCCGTTCGGCACCACGACCCGCATCGGCATCGTCTGGGATGCCCCGAAATCCGAGCCGGGAAAACCCAGCCGAAAGATGGATCCCAAGCGCCTGAAGACCATCATCGAGGTTCTCGACGCCCCGCCCCTGCCGCTGATATCGCTGCGTTTTGCCGAATGGATCGCCCGCTATACGCTGGCCCCGCTCGGCATGGTCGCCCGCATGTTGATGAGCGCCAAGGAGGTGTTCGAGCCCCAAAAACTGAGGTTCGGCGTGACAGCAGTGCCGGGTGCCACCCCACCAGCCCGCTTGACGCCGGCCCGCGCCAAGGCCCTCGAGATCGCCTCCGACGGTCTGATCCGCGCCAAGAGCACGCTGGCCGCCGAGGCCCAGTGCACGACCGGCGTCATCGACGGTCTGGTGACGGCTGGCTGTCTCGTCGAGGCCGCGATCCCCGAGAAGCGCTTTCCCCGCCCCGATCCCTTCCACCGCAAGCTGGAGTTCTCGGCCGCCCAGACTGAGGCCGTCGCCAGCCTGCGCGCGGCCGTCGACTCGCGCACCTACAACGTCTCGCTGCTCGATGGTGTCACCGGCTCCGGCAAGACCGAGGTCTACTACGAGGCCATCTCCCGCGCCCTGGAACAGGATCGCCAGGTCCTCGTCATGCTGCCCGAGATCGCGCTGACCAGCCAGTTCCTCGGCCGCTTCGCCGGGCGTTTCGGCTGCGCGCCCGTGGAGTGGCATTCCGCCCTGTCCGGACCCGAGCGCGGCCGCATCTGGCGGGCGGTCGCGAACAACGAGGCGCAGGTTGTCATCGGCGCCCGTTCCGGCCTGTTCCTGCCATTTGCCAACCTGGGGCTGATCGTCGTCGACGAGGAGCACGACCCGGGGTTCAAGCAGGACGACCGCGTCCACTATCAGGCCCGCGACATGGCCGTCGTCCGCGCCCATCTCGGGGGCTTTTCCGTCGTCCTGGCGTCGGCCACGCCGTCGATCGAGAGCCACGTCAACGCCCGCACCGGCCGCTACCGCCACGTCATCCTGCCCGGCCGCTTCTCCGGTACCGAGCTGCCCGAGATCTCGGCCATCGACTTGCGCCGCGAGCCGCCCGAGCGGGGGCGCTGGCTGTCGCCGCGCCTCGTTACCGCTATGGTCGAGACCTTGGAGGCCAAGCAGCAGTCGCTGTTGTTCCTCAACCGCCGTGGCTACGCACCCCTGACGCTCTGCCGCTCCTGCGGCCACCGCATCGAATGCCCGCAGTGCTCCGCCTGGCTGGTCGAGCATCGGTTCAGGAAGCAGCTCAACTGCCACCACTGCGGCTTTTCCCTCGCGATCCCGAAGAATTGCCCGAGCTGTCAGGCCCCGGATTCGCTGACCGCCTGCGGTCCCGGCGTCGAGCGAGTGGCCGAGGAGGTCGCCGAACGCTTCCCCGAGGCGCGCATCGCGCTGTTGTCCTCGGACCTGATCCCGAGCCTCGTGGAAATGCGCGAGGTGATCCACCGCATCGAGGCCGGCGAGGCCGACATCATCATCGGCACCCAGCTCGTCGCCAAGGGCCACCACTTCCCCGACCTGAACCTCGTCGGCATCGTCGACGGCGATCTGGGCCTGTCCCAGGGCGCCGACCCGCGTGCAGGCGAACGCACCTTCCAGCTCCTGCATCAGGTGACGGGCCGCGCCGGTCGCGCCCAGATCCGCGGCCGTGGCCTCGTGCAGACCTACATGCCCGACCACCCGGTGATGCAGGCGATCCTGAACAGCGACCGCGGCGCCTTCATCGAGCGCGAGATCAGGGAGCGTCAGGCCGGCATGCTGCCCCCTTACGGCCGGCTCGTCGCGCTGATCATTTCGGCCCGCGACCGGGTGGAAGCCGAAACGGTCGCCCGCCTGATCGCCAACCACGCGCCAGCCTCCGAGCGCATTACCGTACTGGGCCCCGCCGAAGCCCCGATCACGCTGATCCGGGGCCGCTACCGCTGGCGGCTCCTGCTGAAAGCCCCCCGCGAGATCGACGTGCAGGGCTACCTGCGCGAGTGGCTCTCTCGCCTGCCCCAGCTCGGCAGCGACCTGCGGCTCAGCGTCGATATCGACCCGTACAGTTTTTTGTGAAGGATTTCAGATCGTTCGGATGCGCACCCTGTGGTCGTCCACGATCCACAGCCGGTTCTCGATGACTTCCGACTGTAGAAGCACGAGTATCCGAGCAAAGGTAGCTACCTGCCGTGATTCCGATTGGTCGTTCAACCGAAGCACGATGTGCCCAGCAAACCTTGTTCCAACGAGGTCGCGCACGTCCGACAGATCCAGATCCGCCGTCACCAGAATTCTCGCCTCGGCTTGGCATATCGCAGCAAGCTCACCATCCGGGGTTCCGCTGAGGCCCTGCTCCCCGACGGTCATGGCATCGTGCCCGGCCTCGCGCAGCAATTGGGCGCAGGCTGTTGCCAGGTTCTCATCGAGCTTGAAGCGCACGGCCTCACTCCGCCGCTGGCAACGGCAGCACTTCCTCGTGTGCCAGCCATGCCGCATAGCTGAGACAGGCCGAGACCTGCTCCGTGGTCAGCGGCGGATAGGCCGTCGCGATCTCTTCGGGCGACCGGCCAGCCGCCAGATTGTCGAGCACGACCGAGACCATGATCCGCGTTCCCTTGATCGTCGGGCGGCCCCGGCAGATGGCCGGATCACGAATGATCAACTCTCGCCACGTCATGCCAATCTCCGTTTGCCTGATCGCGCCGTCTGGTCGCAATCATGTCGTGGAGGGAAGGCGGATGCAAACATTGGATGTCTTGCACCCTCCCCCTCGGCTGACCAGACGGAGCCCCCACCCCATGTCGACCGCACCGAGCCCGACGACCGCCAACACCTCCCGCCTAACCGTCCCCGGCGCCTTGGGCCATCCGCTCGCCGCCCGCCTCGACAGCCCGCCGGGCAAGCCCCGCGCCTACGCCCTGTTCGCCCACTGCTTCACATGCTCCAAGGATCTCGCCGCCGCCCGCGGTATTGCCCAGGGCTTGGCCGCCGAAGGCATCGCCGTCGTCCGCTTCGATTTCACCGGCCTCGGCCATTCCGTCGGTGAGTTCGCCAACACCAACTTCTCCTCCAACGTGCAGGACCTGTTGGCCGTCGCGGACGCCATGCGCGCCGAGTACGAAGCCCCGACCATCCTGATCGGCCACTCGCTGGGCGGCGCCGCGGTCCTGGCCGCAGCCGGCG
>JBGSQO010000373.1:0-2141 GCA_041738055.1 Filomicrobium sp. | reverse complement strand
GGCTGGCTGGCGTCCTGCGGCTGCTGCAGGGCCGGGGGGCCGGCTTCGGGCAGACGGACGGTGACGCGGGTGCCCATGCCGGGTTCCGATTCCAGCACGATCGAGCCGCCGTGCAGGTCGACGAGGCTCTTGGAGATGGCGAGGCCCAGGCCGGCACCGCGGTGCTTCGAGCCGCGCGAGGAGCTTTCGAACCGGTCGAAGACGCGCTCCTGCTCCTCTTTGGGAATGCCGAGCCCGCGATCCTCGATCTGCAGCAAGACCTCGCCTGCATCCCGCCAGCAGGTGATGTAGACGGTGCCGCCGCTCGACGAAAACCCGACGGCATTGGACAACAGGTTGAACAGCACCTGCCGCATGCGGGTCCGGTCGGCGGTGATGGCGCCCACGTCGTCGGCGAGCGCAACATCGAGGGTCAGGCCGGCCTTGTCGGCGCGCTCGTGGATCTGGCGCAGGGCATCCTCGATGAGGGCTTTGACCTCCACGGGCTCGGGATCGAGGACCAGGGCGCCGGCGTCGATGGTGGCCAGATCGATGATGCCGTCGATGATGCCGAGTAGGGTCGTGGACGACGTGGAGATGTCGACCATGTACTCGCGCTGCTTGTCGGGCATGGGACCGACGATGCCGCTCACCAGCATTTCGGTGAATCCGATGATGCTCGTCAGGGGCTCGCGCAGCTCCTTGGAGATCCGCTGGATGAAGCGGTTCTTCAGGTTGTCGGCTGCGATCAACGCCTCGTTGCGTTCCACCAGCGCGCGCTCGTAGCGCTTGGAATCGGTCACGTCGGCGAAGGTGAGCAGTGTTGCGCCGTCCGGCAGCGGCATCAGCGCGTAGTCGATCACCGACCCGTCGATGCGGCTCATGCGGCCTTCCACCGGCACGCGCTCGTTGGAGATGGCGGTTGCTGCTCGCTTGAGCCCGTTCCAGGTCGCGGCGTCGTTGTAGAGCGGTTGGGCAGCCGCGATCATGTCGTCGATGTGCGGGCCGGCGGCCAGCATGTCGGGGGCTAGACGCCAGATGGCCGCGAACGAGGAGTTGGAGAGCTTGAGGCGGCCGTCGGTCGCAAACACCGCCACACCTTCCTTCAGGCTGTCGATGGTCTCGGACTGCACGCGGATCAGCGCATTGAAGCGGCTCTCCAGCGCCAGCCGCTCGGTCTCGTCTACGTAAAGGTGCGTGAGGCCGCCGTCGGGGCGCTGCTCGGCGATCAGATGCAGGATGCGGCCGTCGGGCAGGTGCCACCAGCGGTCGGCCTCGTCGCCGGTCTCGTGCGTCGATAGCACCTTGGCGCGCCATTCGGGATAGTTGACGACTTCCGGCAGGCGGCCCAGGGCGCGCAGACGATCTAGCACGTCGGTGCTCTTGGGGCGCGACTTGAGCCAGGCGGCATCGAGGCCCCACAGGCGGACGTAGGCGTCGTTGAAGAACACCAGCGTGCCCATGGGGTCGAAGATGGCGATGGCGGTCGCAACCCGGTCGAGTGTGCGGTCGAAGGCGGCCGTCTGGCGGTCGAGTTCACCCTGCGCCAGTTCGATGGCCGAGACGTCGGTTGCCACGCCCGCGCTGGCGTCGGCGAGTTTCAGGACCACGATCTCGTGCATGCGGCGCTCGGCGCCCACGATCAGCTTCATGCGGCGGCGGCAGGACGGGGCGGCGGCCAAGGCCTTGTTGAAGCTGTCGCGCTGGCGGACTTCCAGCAGTTCCAGCTGGCGCTCGGTGACTTCGGTCAGGCTGGTTGCTTCCACCGCGTCGATGTAGGCCGTGTTGGCCCAGGTCAGGCGGCCGTCGCGGTCCTTGAGCCAGACCGGATTGGGCAGCGCATTGAGCAGGGCGCGGCTGGCGTTGATGTCGCGGGCCAGCGCCTCGTGGCCGTCGATGATGCGGGAGATCTCGCGCTTGTAGCCGGCGATATCGCGCAGGCGCAGCACGGCTCGGCCGGATGAGGCGCGCCCATCCGCCTCGATCTGACCGCCGGCCGATGTTCTGAGGATCATGTTGAACGGGCGGCCCAGGCGCAGCAGCTGGTCGAGGCCCTGGTGCAGCTTGTCGGCGGCCGAGGGATCGAGCCAGCCCTTGAACGACAAGAGATGGGCGTTCTCGTGCGGCAGGCCGCGGATGCCGCGCAGCGTATGGGCGACCAC
>JBGSQO010000031.1:0-2347 GCA_041738055.1 Filomicrobium sp. | reverse complement strand
CCGGTCAGGGTGTCGTCGCCGCCGCCGCCCGTCAGCGTGTCGTTGCCGCCGGCGCCGTTGATGATGTCGCCAAGGTTGCTGCCGACGAAGAGGCCGGCCGTACCCCCGTCGGTGACGTTGGCGGCCATGTCGATGGTGATGGACGTCTGCGCCATGCGACCGTCGCTGTCGACGACCGAGACCGAGACGACCCGGTCCTCCGGGTTGAAGGCGAAGGTCGTGTCGGTGTTCTGGTATTTGACCTGAGCGAGGATGTTCTCGAACTGCGAGGGATCAGCGGGCGTTGCGGCTTCGATGATCAGGGTCGTCGTGCCATTACCGGTGACGGTGAAGCCGAGGGTCTGGAGCGCGGCCACGAAGCCTGCGTCCAGGTTCAGGGTCTCCGCGCCGCCATTCAACTCGCCGACCGTTGCCCCGAGGTCGAGCGTGATGGAGACGATCGCGTTCTGCGGATCGGTGATGGTGGCGCCGGCTCCCGCCACAGCAATGGCGGCATCACCGGAGGTATACGCGATGGTGTCGTCGTCGACTGTGATCTCCGGGTCGTAAAGGGCGGCGGCGGCCTCCGGCGTGATGGCCTGATCGGAGAACTGCAGCAATTCGATATCGTCGGCGACGAAATCGCTGCCGTCGGTCATCGTGCCACGCGCGTGGATCACGGCGATGCCGTCGGCGAGGACTTCGAAATCGTAGTCGGCAAGCGGACCCGAGAAGACCGCCGTGTCGCTGCCTGCGCCGCCGTACAGTTCGTCGCTGCCACGCCCGCCGGTCAGGCGGTTGGCGAGCCCGTTGCCGATCAACTCGTCGTCGCCGCTGCCGCCGACGACATTCTCGAAGCCCTGGAGAGCGTCGTCGCCCACACCGGCGCCGCCCGCATAACCGCTTTCGAGATCGACGAAAACGCCGAGCGTGTCGGACGCGTATGACACGGTGTCGATGCCGGTATCGCCGCTCAGGAAGTCGTCGCCGCCGCGCCCCTCGATGGTGTCGTTACCCGCGCCGCCCAAGATGAGGTCTTTGCCCGCGGCACCATTCAGGGCGTTGCCGGCGCTTGTCCCGATCTTGACGGTGACGAGTTCATTCTTGATGCGGAGGACCTCGACGCCGGTCAGGGTGTCGGTGCCGATCGAGGCGGTGGAGATGCGCAGCGCACCCGCGGACGTGAGCGAGATGCTGATGGGCTGGTTTTCGCCGAAGCCGGCGGCGTAGACGACGGTATCGGTTCCGGTGCCGCCGATGATCGTGTCGTTGCCCAGTCCGCCGATCAGCTGGTCGTTGCCGCTGCCGCCGTCGACCTGGTCGTTGCCCGTACCGCCGTCGAGCTTGTCGTTGCCGGCGCCACCCAGCAGGCGGTCGTTGCCGGCGTCGCCGAACAGCTGGTCGTTGCCGATACCGCCGTCGAGCAGGTCGTTGCCCGCGCCGCCGCGCAGAAGGTCATCCCCACCAAGACCGAACAACTGGTCTGCCGCCGTCGTGCCGAGGATCGTTTCGCGCGAGCGCGTGCCGACTTTCTTGACCATGACCTTAAACTCCCTCGGAACTCGACTGAGACAATGGCGCCGGCCCCGCTGCGGATGGCCGGGCGGTCGACAGGATGGCTTCTGACTGGCAGGGGACTGCTGGGTTCGGCGCGTGCGGCATAGGGCGCGGCGCACTGTCCGACGATGGCGGGCGCCGCGTCGCGCTCAACGCGACGGACGGCACACACGACTGCGCTGACGCGCTGCTCACACCGAAGCCCCGTTTCCCAACGAAGAGCGGACCCCAACAGCTCCCGCTCTTTCCTGATCTGCAAATATACTGTGCACAGCGGCAGCGCAATCGACGAGTGACGGAAGTGCCACGTTCAGAGTGCGTTCCGATTCGGACTCTATCCATGAGCACACAGATCGTTCGAAGTTTGTCTCAACCGGGACAGGATTGCGGCATCACTTCGTGATACTTGATGCCTTTGATGGGCATCATGGCAGGCAATAGCGTAACAATGGCCTGCGTGTGGGGCGCTCGGTGTTGCGAGCCGACGGCGCGATCGAAACCGAGGCGAGCCGACATGACGACAGGAACCTGGGTCCCGCCAGAGGCCAGCCCGGAATGGCATGCCCTGAGCGTAGAGGCCTGTCTGGATCGGTTCGACGTGTCGGCTCGCGCGGGGCTGGCCGAGGCTGAGGCGGTGCGACGGCTCGAGCGTCATGGCCCCAACGCTGTCGCCGAAGCGCCGCCGCGCTCGCTGGCATCGATGATTGCGGCTCAGCTGTCCGACTTCATGATCCTGGTGCTGCTGGGGGCGGCCGTGGTGGCAGGCGCCGTGGGTGAGGCGAAGGACAGCCTCGTCATCGTCGTCATCGTC
>JBGSQO010000351.1:0-6915 GCA_041738055.1 Filomicrobium sp. | reverse complement strand
CCCGTTGCGGTTCTTCGCCTACGGCTGGGGCGAGGCGACTGAGCTGCCGGCCGGCACGCAATCGGGCGTCGTGGCCGCCTTCGCGCGCTGGGGGCTCCCGACGAACCCACTGATGCGCGTCTGCACGACGACGGACGAGCTTTTGGCCTATTACCGCGAGATCGGTGAGAAGCGCGCCGCGCTCGGCTACGATATCGACGGCGTCGTCTACAAGGTCGATCGGCTCGATTATCAGACGCGGCTCGGGTTCGTCTCGCGCTCGCCCCGCTGGGCCATCGCCCACAAGTTCCCCGCCGAGCAGGCGATGACCATCCTCGAGGCCATCGAGATCCAGGTCGGCCGGACGGGTGCGCTCACCCCGGTTGCCCGGCTCCGACCCGTGACCGTCGGCGGCGTGGTCGTCACCAACGCGACGCTGCACAACGAGGACGAGATCGCGCGCAAGGACATCCGCGTCGGCGATACGGTCGTGGTGCAGCGCGCCGGCGACGTCATCCCGCAGATCGTCCGCGTGGTGGAGGACAAGCGTCCTGCCGAGACCACGCCCTATGCCTTCCCGACCTTGTGTCCCGCCTGCGGCAGCCACGCTGTGCGCGAGGTCGACGAGAAGACCGGCGAGATGGATGCGGTCCGCCGCTGTACCGGCGGGCTCGTCTGCCCGGCGCAACGGGTGGAGCGCTTGAAGCACTTCGTCTCGCGCAACGCCTTCGACATCGAGGGGCTGGGCGAAAAGAACGTGCAGGCGTTCTATGACGACGGCCTGATCCAGTCGCCGCCCGACATCTTCACGCTGGAGGCCCGCGACGCCCGCTCTCTGAAACGGCTGAAGGACCGCGAGGGCTGGGGCGCGCAATCGGCCAAGAAGCTGTTTTCCGCCATCGCTGCCCGCCGTCAGGTGGGCCTCGACCGGTTCATCTACGCCCTCGGCATTCGCCACGTCGGCGAGACGACGGCCAAGGTGCTGGCGCGCGCCTATGGCGATGTCGCAGGCTTCCGGACGGCGATGCTGGCCGCCAGTGCCGATCACGCGAGTGAGGCCTACGCCGACCTCACCAACATCGACGGCATCGGCGACGTGGTGGCCGACGCCATTGCCGAGTTCTTCGCCGAGCCGCACAACGTCAGGGTGCTGGACGATCTCCTGGCCGAGGTGACGCCGACCGCGCTGGAGGCCGTCCGAGCCGATACCGCGATTGCCGGCAAGACGGTGGTGTTCACTGGCACGCTGGTGAAGCTGACCCGCGGCGAGGCCAAAGCGCAGGCGGAGCGGCTGGGGGCCAAGGTCGCAGGCTCCGTCTCGAAAAAGACCGACTACGTTGTGGCGGGCGCCGACGCCGGCTCCAAGCTCGCCAAGGCGCGGGAACTGGGTGTCGCCGTGTTGACCGAGGACGAATGGATCGCGCTGCTCGGGCCATGAGGGTCGGACGTCCCTGCGCGGGTCGTTGAGCGGCCCCGTGACACCCGCGCAAATCGCCGTATAGTGCGCGCCGAACAGCACTACAGGAACGGTTATCCCATGCCCCAGGCTTCCGCCAAGACGGCCAAGTCCGCCAAGTCGTCTGCCGCCGCAGAGTTCGCCCCGCTGAGCCCGAAGACCAGCTTCCAGGACATGATTTTGACGCTGCAGCGCTATTGGGCCGCGCAGGGGTGCGTGATCCTGCAGCCCTACGACATCGAGATGGGGGCGGGCACCTTCCACCCGGCGACCACGCTGCGCGCGCTCGGACCCCGCCCATGGAATGCCGCCTACGTGCAGCCCTCGCGGCGGCCCAAGGATGGGCGCTACGGCGAGAACCCGAACCGCCTGCAGCATTACTACCAGTTCCAGGTGATCATGAAGCCGTCGCCGGCCGATATCCTGGACCTCTACCTCGGCAGTCTCGACGCCATCGGCATCGACACCAAGGTCAACGACATCCGCTTCGTCGAGGACGACTGGGAAAGCCCGACGCTGGGCGCCTGGGGCCTCGGCTGGGAGGTTTGGTGCAATGGCATGGAGGTGACGCAGTTCACCTATTTCCAACAGGTCGGCGGATTCGACTGCCGCCCAGTCGCCGGCGAGATCACCTACGGCCTGGAGCGGCTGGCGATGTACGTGCAGGGCGTCGACCGTGTGTTCGACCTCAACTTCAACGGCCGGACGGACGACAGGAAGCTCACCTACGGCGACGTCTTCCTGCAGGCCGAGCAGGAATATTCGCGCTTCAATTTCGAGCACGCCGACACCGACCTGCTGCTGCGCCACTTCCGCGACGCGGAGGCCGAATGCAAGGCGTTGTTGGCGAAGGGTTCGGGCGGCGACAAGCACCTCCTGGCCCTGCCGGCCTACGATCAGGCGATCAAGGCCTCCCACATCTTCAACCTGCTGGACGCCCGCGGCGTCATCTCCGTGACCGAACGGCAGAGCTACATCCTGCGCGTCCGCGACCTCACCAAGGCCTGCTGCGCGGCCTGGCTGGCGACGGATGGGGGACGGGCGGGGTAGGTCTGCGAACGCGCTGAATATTCCCCGATTGCCTGCACCTTGGCTCGCGCCAACCGGGCTGCGGTGCTCGGGGCCAAGTGAAGACGGGGGGCGTTGCCCCCTCGACCCCCACCAAGGGCTTAGCCCTTGGAACCGTTACCCGGAGTTTGGGGCACGCGCGTTGCCCAGAGGCAAGTAAACGGGGTGATCCCCCGCGCGGGGTCCCGGGGTCGCATCCAACACCAGTTTACTGAGTGTTGGCTGGGCAAAGCCCCCGCCTACACTAAACACCGTCAACACGGGAGCCTCGCTCGCGCAGCGACCATGGGGAAATGAACGATGTCCTTTCTCGACCCGCGCCTGATCGGCGAGGCAACCCTGATCCTGATCGGTGCCATCGTGCTCGGCTATGTGGTCAGCCGCATCTGGCCGAAGCGCGCCAATCCGCAATTGTTCGGCACGCTGGCGGCGTTCGCACTGGTGGGCGCCCTCAGTTATCTCGGCAACGCCGCTGCCGGCGTTGCGCTTGCCGTTCTCATCGGCCTTCTCGTGCTGTTCGGTATCGCGGCAGTGGCGATGTAGTGCCGAGCTAGTTTGGCCTCAACGCGCCTCGCCGCGCTCGAACGCCATCGCAGCGCGCAATTCGTCGAGCGACAGGCTGGCCAGCATCGTGCCATCGAGCCCGATCAGCTTGACGCCATCCTCCTGGAATCCGAACCAGCCGGCCCGCGTGCGGGTTTCCATGAGCCACAACAGGGCGCCTGAACTATGCTGAAAGCCCGGCGATAGGTCGGTCATCTCTTCGCCCAAGCGCTTGGCGAGCAGGACGCCGGCCGTGATGACGGGCAGGGACTTCGCCTCGGCGATCATGTCCTCGATGAGCTGGGCAGGAACGCGGGCAACCTCCTTGTGCGTGATCTGCGACCACTGGTCGAGGGCGGTGAGGTCGCCGGCCTCCAAGGCCGCCTTCTGACGGTTGTGGAGGTCATCGGTGATGAGTTCGCCACTCGCCAGGTAGCTGTCACAGAGAATGGCCGCATCCGGGAACAGGAACATGCGCGCCCGGCCTTCGCCCATGGTGACGAGCCAGGCCATGCCCTCGCGACCGTCCGGAGCCGTGGCCGCGTTGGCGTGCGAGATGGAACGGAACGGCAAACGCACGGACTCCACGGCGAGCAGGCGGGCTGCGACCTGCACCGGATCGGTGATGTTGTGTTGGAAGCGATCGCGCAAAGCCTGGGCGCGGCGCACGTGAAGCTGCGGATTGGCCGCGAACAGCGCGTTCATGCGGGCGCTGTAGGAAGCATCGGCGACGACCTCAAGTTCCGGCAGGCCGCGCAAGAACGCAGCGATGGCCGGCGTCAGCGTCTTGTAGCAGTCCTGCGCGAAGAAGCGGTCGTCGAGCGCCTTGATGGCCGGGTCGATCTCGCCGAACCCGCCGCCGTCGGCAATTGTCTTGGCACGCGCCTTGTCGGACTCGATCAGGCGCACGAGGTCGGTAAAAATTCCGGCATAGGGCCCCGCGCGCATGGCCTGGAGACCAAGGCGGATGTCCTCGACGATGACCGGCACCCAGCCGGAGTTGCCGACGAACTGCCCGTGACCGCCATTGGCCACCTGCGCCAGGTAGAAGTCGGAATGGTAGGCCATCAGCGCTGAGCGCGGGAGTTCGTCGCGCTGGAACTGGCCGTGCTGGAACATGGCGTTGACGTAGTTGACGACGGCCAGCACGAGGTCGGCGGGATCGGCGCCGTCATACACCGACCGCGGCACGACGATGGGTGGCCGACCCTTGCTGACGACGGCTGCTGTAGTCTCGACCTTGCGCTTGCCGAAAATTCCGAACATGACTGCTTCTTCCCTCTTTTACGCTTTCAATGACAGTTGGAACCGGATCGGCCGGATTATCGGCCCCGCCGCCCAAACCCACCGCCGACGGCAACTGATGCCGGGGCAATGCCCGGCCGGCCGATGGATGGTGCGGAAAAAGGGGCGCGTTGAGGTGCGGGCCGTCCAACGGGCTGGGCGACGCCTGCGAGGCGCGACTTGGTCTCGGCCGCGCGGGCCAACTGCTCCTCGACCTTGGACCAGTCGGCGCTGGTGGTGCTCTCGCGCTCGGCCAGGGTGCGGGCAACCTTGCCCGAGGCTCTGGCGGCGCCGAGAGTGAGCCCCTTCAGCAGCCTCCAGCCGTAGGTCAGCACGGAGATGAACAGGATGAAATACAGGAAGCCCCAGCCGCCGCTGTCCCACCAGCGGGTGGGAACGGCCGGAGGCTCGTCGAGCCCAACCGAGGCCAGCATCATGTCCAGCTGCTCTTTGGACAGCTTATAATAGGTTCTGGACGAGCCGATGTAACCGATCCACTCGCCTCCGCCGTCGCGATAATGCAGGTAGCCGAGGTCGATGTATTGCCCCTCGGACGACAAGAGATCGGCGATGTCGGGCAGGTCCAGCACCTTTTCGATTATGTCGGAACTGCTCGTGCCCGGCACGACAACCGGGACCCGCCCCCCACCCCGGCGCGCATCCGCATCGTCAAAAGGTGCTGCGACCAGCAGCGCGGTAAACAAGACAAGAAGTATCGTACGCGCCATCGCAGCACCCATTTGGCAGGTTCATCATGGCCTCAGCCTAACGGTGGCCACTGACGATCGCGTAAACGGAGTTGGTAAACGGCCGCTTGCGGGTCGTGTCGCAGGCTGGTGGGGCTGCTGACAAAGCGCTTTCTGCAAACCGCGCCTGCCGGCCAGCGCTCCGGAGGAGTGTCGGAAGGCGCAATCAAGGAGTCCCGCGCCTTCCGGCCAGCGCTCCGGAGGAGTGTCGAAAGGCGCAAAGAAGAAGCACCGTCCGGCCGATCGGACAGTCGGATGAGGCACGCGTGAGTTTGGATTGTATGAGCTCTCCGGTGGAGCGCCTACCGCCGGAGGAGGCTCACTAGCGCGCGCTCCTGCCAGCCCGCCCGCTGCAACTCCGGGTCGAGGTGCTGCTCCACCGGCCAGCCGACGCACAGATAGGCGACGAGCCGCCAGCTGCCGGGGACGTCCAGGATGCGCGGGACGGCAGCCGGATCGAGGATCGAGACCCAGCCGACGCCGAGGCCGTTGGCGCGGGCCGCCAGCCAGAACGTGTGGACGGACAGCACCGTCGAATAGGCCAGCATTTCCGGCATGGTCTGGCGGCCGAGCCCGTGGCCGAGCGTGGTTGCCTCGTCACACAGGACGGCGAGGTGGACGGGTGCGGTGCGCAGGCCTTCGAGTTTCAGGGCGAGATAGGCGGCGCGGCGCTCGTCGTCGTAGGTGCTGGCAGCGCTCGCGTTGGCGGTCTCGAAGGAGGCGATCACCTGCTCGCGACGGCCAGGGCTTGCAACGCTGACCCAGCGCCAAGGCTGGGAATTGCCGACCGACGGGCTCAGCGCGGCGAGCGCCAGAAGCTCCGCGATCAACGTGTCGGGGACCGGGTCGGTCTTGAAGCGGCGCACGTCGCGGCGCCAGGCGAAGAGCGCTCCGAGCTGTTCGCGGAATTCCTCGTCGAACGCCGGGGACGGACCGCCGTGCGGCTCGCTCATGTCAGCGCCAGATGCGTCTGCCAGTAGATCTCGGTCAGGGCCAAGTCGAGGTCGATCGATTCGAGCCGCAGGCTGCCGCTGAGTTCGCGCACCACCACGTTCGGCTCGTCCGGCCAGCCGCCATCGGCGCGGCGGCGGTAGACCTCGGCCTCGACGCGCGTCGATTGAACGACCAGGATCTCCTTGAGCGAGATCAGCCCGGCCACCGCCTGGATGCTGGCCCAGGTGTCCATCTCGTTGGAGGGCGACATCACTTCGGCGATGAGCAGCGGCTCCTCCATGGTTTTGCTGTCGGAGGCTGGCGTGCAGGTGACGGCGATGTCGGGGACGCGGAGGTTGAGCCTCTTGCCCATGGTCGGCGAGATGGGCTGCTCCGAACCCACACGGCAAGGGCGGCCGGTCTTGCGAAGGTGATTGCCGATCGCTATCGCGATATTGGCCTGAATGAGCCCATGCGTGGAGGAAGCTGGCGACATGGCCACCACCACGCCGTTGACCAGCTCCATCTTGCCCTGGTGGCCGCCGCCGTCCCAGTCGAGAAACTCATCGACGGTCATCAGCTTGGGCCGGTTGGTCGCAATGCCCGTCATGGGGTCCTGTCCTGAAGTCCTTTCAATACCTCTACCATATTCTGGCCGGTAAAGATGAACTCGTCGACTCCGGCAGTCCTCAGCGCGGCTTCCAGGTCGCCCGGCCGGCCAGCGAGAAGAACGTGGCGGGCTCCGGCCGCCTTCAGCGCACGCGCCGTTGCTTCGGCGTGGCTCGCGTAGACCGCATCGGAGGAGGCGATGCAGGCAATACCGGCGCTGCTGGCCTTGAAGGCCTCGGCTGCGGCCTCGGGTGTTTCGTAGCCCTCCGGTACGACGGCCTCGATGCCGCCGGCGGC
>JBGSQO010000343.1:0-1868 GCA_041738055.1 Filomicrobium sp. | reverse complement strand
GTTCGCGCCCCCGTCAGCGGCCGCATCCTGTCGCTCAAGGTCAACGTCGTTGGCGCCGTGATCCAGCCGGGAGCCACCCTCGTCGAGATCGTGCCGCGCTCCGACCGCCTCGTCATCGAGGGCCGCCTGACGCCCGCCCAGATCGAGGAGGCCAAGCCCGGTATGCCGGCCAAGGTCTGGCTCACGGCCTTGAGCTGGCGCGACCAGCGACCCTTGCCGGCCAAGCTCGCCTGGGTCTCCCCCGACAGCATCGAGGACCCGCGCACCGGCACCCGCCACTTCATCGCCCGCGTCGAGATCGATCCAAAGGCGCTCGGCCCCGACAGTACCGTAAAACTGTTGCCCGGCATGCGGACCGAAGTGCTGCTGCTGACTGGCCAGCGCACACTTCTCGACCAGCTGCTCGACCCTCTCATGCGCAACATCAACCGCGCCTTCCGCGGCTGATCAGAAGGACGCACACCCCATGAAGTTCACGCGCGACTCGATCCTGTTCAACGCCGCCGTTGCGCTGTGTGTGTTGGGCGCGGCTGGCTACATCGCAGCGGATGCCCTGTTCACGCCGAAGAACCCGGCCTGTACGGCGAGCTATCCGCCCGCCAACGTACTGCCGCTGGAGAACAGCTACGGCGAACCGATGTCGCCCGTCGAACTGCTGACCTCGATCGGCGGCATGCAGCGCGGCATCATCGAGCACGCCCGCACCGTCGCCGTTGACGGCGCGCCGTCGCCGCTCGCCATCAGCATCGGTATCAAGGCGGGCAGCAGCTCGAGCTACCAGACCGAGCGGGACCCCGGCGGCGTCAGTTTCGCCTGGCGTCCGCGCGATATGGCCGGCGCCACGGCCGCCTGCCTCACCTATTCGGTGCGCATGAGCGACGGCTTCGACTTCGGCATGGGCGGCCTGCTGCCGGGTCTTTATGGCGGGCGCATCCTGTCGATCAACGAGCGCGCCGACGGCAAGACGGGCCTTGCCGCCCGCCTCGCTTGGCGCAAGGACGGCGCGGGCGCCACGTTCATCCAGTTTCCCAAGGCAACCGGCGCAAACGGCATCTACCAGCCGGCCACGGGCTTTGCCTTCGAGCCGGGCAAGTGGGTTCGTGTCGACCAGGAAGTCGTGCTCAACGCTCCGGGTGCTGCCAACGGCGAACTCCGCGTGTGGTTCAACGACGAACTCGTCATCAACCGCAAGGGCATCATCTGGCGCGAGGACGACAAGCTGACTCTGTCGGGCGTGGTCGCCGATCTCTCGTTCGGCGGGTCCGAGCGCAACTGGGCCGCCCCCAAGGACGGCAGCATCGAGCTGTCGCCGCTGGAGCTGAGCTGGCGGTGAGGCTGCCGCGACAGAAAAACTCTGTGGATAATTCCGCCATTCAAGTTCCGAGGGCGGCGTTGCCCAGACGTCCACACGGCGGCGCAAGCCGTTGTACGGGCTTATTCTCCCCTCGAGCCCTTCCGTGGCGTGGCGAAACAGTCCTCTTCAAAAATTGTTGCAATCGCATGCCGGTGGGTGATATGTAATATGAAACGACGTGTGGCGCTGCTCGACCGAATCCCCAATTCGGCGCCACAATCTGAGCCCGCGGCTGTCCCCCCAGCCGCGGGCTTTTTGTTTGCGCCTTCCGACGAAACTTTCCTTTGCGCCTTCCGACTCTCGTTCCGAGAGCCGGCCGGAAGGCGCGTCCGATCAGCTTTCCTGCGGTCGCCAGCCGGCTTCCAGGGCCTCGGCCTCGCTGCAGAACCAGCGGTCACCGCGCGTCTCGCGGACATCGGTTCGGGCATAGCCCTTGACCCACGGCAGCACGTAGACCTTGCCGCTCGCCGAAGCTCGCCCCTTGATCGGGCAGCCGTCCGGCCGCGCCCGCCGC
>JBGSQO010000339.1:0-5274 GCA_041738055.1 Filomicrobium sp. | reverse complement strand
GCAGGTGTTGGAGCGGCAGGTGCGGTCGCCACGGCCGCAGCGGCTCCGTTACCCTCGCGGAGCGCCCCGATCACGGCGCCGACGGCGACGGTCATGCCCTTCTGCGCCAGGATTTCGCCGAGAATGCCGGCGGCAGGAGCTGGCACCTCGACGGAGACCTTGTCGGTCTCCAATTCCACGAGCGGCTCGTCGGCCTTGACGGCGTCGCCCGGGTTCTTGAACCAGCGGCCGATGGTGGCCTCGGTCACGGATTCGCCGAGGGTGGGAACTTTGATCTCGATGGCCATGTCGTTTCGCCTCTCTCAGGTCCGGTCTCGGCTCGGGCGCGTCGGCCCGCCGTAGACGACTAATCGCTCAATTTGACAGTGGTCCGGGCGCATCCGGCCTCTTCGACTGAATGCACCCAAGACTTGGGCCGTCCGCTCACGACGTCAGCGCCTCGGTCACAAGCGTCTTCTGCTCGCTGATGTGGCGGGACAACTGGCCCGTCGCGGTGGAGGCGGAGGCCGGCCGGCCGGCATAGACCGCCCGCTTGACCTTGGCGCCCAGGTGATCCAGCACCCATTCCAGGTTCGGCTCGATGAAGGTCCAGGCGCCCATGTTCTTGGGCTCTTCCTGGCACCAGACGATCTCGCCCGCATTGGAGAAGCGGCCGATCTCGGCGATCAGGGTGCGCGCCGGGAACGGATAAAGCTGCTCCACGCGCATGATATAGACGTCCTCCAGGCCCGCCGCCTCGCGCGCCTCCAGGAGGTCGTAATAGACCTTGCCCGAGCACAGGACGACGCGGCGGATTTCGGCGTCCGGCTTTACCCGGAACCCTTCGAGGCCGGGCCGCTTGCTGGCATCGGCATCGTCCCACAGCACGCGGTGGAAGCTCGTGCCGGTCGTCATCTCCGTCAGCCGCGAGATCACCCGCTTGTGGCGCAACAGCGACTTCGGCGTCATCAGGATCAGGGGCTTCCTGAATTTGCGGTGCAGCTGACGGCGCAGGATGTGGAAATAGTTGGCCGGCGTCGTGCAGTTGGCGACCTGCCAGTTGTCTTCGGCGGACAGCTGCAGGAAGCGCTCCAGGCGGGCCGACGAGTGCTCGGGCCCCTGGCCCTCGTAGCCGTGCGGCAAGAGGCAGACGAGGCCGGACATGCGCAGCCACTTCCTCTCGCCCGACGACAGGAACTGGTCGAAGATCACCTGCGCGCCGTTGGCGAAGTCGCCGAACTGGCCCTCCCAGCAGACCAGCGCGTTCGGCTCGGTCAGCGAGTAGCCATACTCGAAGCCGAGGACCGCTTCCTCCGACAGCATCGAGTTGATCACCTCGAAGCGGGCCTGGTCAGGCGAGATGTGGCGCAGCGGTGTGAAGCGGCGCTCGCTCTCCTGATCGATCAGCACGGAGTGGCGCTGGGAGAAGGTGCCGCGCTCGCAGTCCTGGCCGGACAGGCGCACGGGGAAGCCCTCCGTAACCAGCGTGCCGAACGCCAGGTGCTCGGCCATGCCCCAGTCGATGCCTTCGCCCGTTTCGATCATCTCGCGGCGGCGCTCCAGCAGGCGCTGGACGGTCTTGTGGGCCTCGAAGTCGCCGGGAACGCGGGTGATGCGGCGGCCGATCTCAAGCATCCGCTCGACGTCGACCCCGGTGTTGCCGCGGCGGGCCTCGTCGTCGGCGAAACCGATGGAGGACCAGCGGCCGTCCAGCCAGTCGGCCTTGTTGGGCTTGTAGCTGTCGGCGGCTTCCATCTCGCTGTCGAGGTGGGCGCGGAAGGTGGCGCGCATGGCGTCCACCTGCTCCTGGCTCAGCACGCCCTCCTGGGCAAGGCGCTCACCGTACATGGTCGCGACGGGCGTGTGGGCGCGGATCTTGCGGTACATGCGCGGCTGCGTGAACATCGGCTCGTCGGTTTCGTTGTGACCGAAGCGGCGATAGCAGACCATGTCGATGACGACCGGCTTCTGGAACTTCTGGCGGAACTCGGTCGCGATCTTGGCGACATGCACGACTGCTTCCGGGTTGTCGCCGTTGACGTGGAAGATCGGGGCTTCCACCATCTTGGCCACGTCGGTGCAGTAGGGCGAGGAGCGCGAGTAGCGCGGGTTGGTCGTGAAGCCGATCTGGTTGTTGATGATGAAGTGGATCGAGCCGCCGGTGCGGTGACCCTTGAGGCCCGACAGCCCCAGGCACTCGGCCACCACGCCCTGGCCGGCAAACGCGGCATCGCCATGGATCAACAATGGCAGCACAGCGCGGCGGTCGTCGGCATCGCATCCGTGCTGATCCTGCTTGGCGCGGACCTTGCCCAGCACGACCGGATCGACGATCTCCAGGTGCGAGGGGTTGGCGGTCAGCGACAGGTGGACGTTGTTGCCGTCGAACACGCGGTCGGAGGACGCCCCCAGGTGGTACTTCACGTCGCCGGAGCCTTCGACGTCGTCGGGCTTGAAGCTGCCGCCCTTGAACTCGTTGAAGATTGCCCGGTGGGGCTTGCTCATCACGTTGGCCAGCACGTTCAGCCGGCCGCGGTGGGCCATGCCGATGACGATGTCCTTCACACCGAGCTGGCCGCCGCGCTTGATGATCTGCTCGAGCGCCGGCACCATGGACTCACCACCATCCAGGCCGAAGCGCTTGGTGCCGGTGTACTTCACGTCGGCGAACTTCTCGAACAGCTCCGCCTCGATCAGCTTGTTCAGGATGGCGACCTTGCCTTCCTTGGTGAAGCGGATGTCCTTTTCCGGACCCTCGATGCGCTCCTGAATCCACGACTTCTGCGCCGGGTTGGAGATGTGCATGAACTCGACGCCGATGTGGCGGCAGTAGGTGCGCTGCAGCAGCTTGAGGATCTCGCGGATGGTCGAGGTTTCCAGCCCCAAGACGTGGTCGATGAAGATCGGGCGGTCGAAGTCGGCATCGGTGAAGCCATAGGTCTCGGGCTTTAATTCGCGATGCACCTTGCGGTCGGTCAGGTCGAGTGGGTCGAGGTCGGCGGCGAGGTGGCCCATGACGCGATAGGCGCGGATCAACATCAGCGCGCGAATGCTGTCTTGCGTCGCCCGCAGCGAGGCGGCCGGCGACATTTCGTAACCGTGGCGGTGGGCGCGGGCCGATAGCCGCTCGCTGAGGCCGCTCTCCATCTGTTCGTAATCGCCGGTCAGCGCGGCCACGAGATCCCCGTTGGTCGCCAACTTCTCCAGCGGCGTTGCCCAGGAGGGTGCCGTCGGCTCGGCCGTCGGCACGCCCTGGCCCTCCTGCAGGCTCTCGAAGAAGTGGCGCCATTCGTCGGGCACCGAGCCAGGGTTGCGGGCATATTGGGCCTGCATCTCCTCGATGTAACCGGCGTTGGCGCCGTCGAGGAAGGAGGTCAGCAGGAAAGACTGGTTCAAGGCCTGGCGGGACATGCGGGGTTCCTGTCCAGAGAAGAGAATGACGAAGGCGGCTGCTGCCAGATGAGACGGCGCGGCGCAGCGCGTGGCCGGCCGGGCTTGTTGCACCCGCGAACACACGAGGGCTTACTTAGTACACTTCGCCGCAGGGGTTAAGGCCGTCGAAAGTGGCGGGGGTCACGACGGCGTGAGCGTCGTCAGTCGATCTCAACCGTTGCCGCGGTCGGTGCTTTCGCCTTCTCGGCCGGCTCCAGGTGGATGACGACGTCGGAGTCTGCGATCTCGGCCTCGATGGCTGCTTCCAGGCGGTCGCAAATGGCGTGGGCGTCCGCGACGCTCATCTCGCCCGGAACGACCAAATGGAACTCGATGAACGTTACGCGCGGCGTGGAGCGGGTGCGGATGTCGTGGGCCTGCAGCGCTCCCTCGCCAGCCCGCGCGATCGCTGCCCTTATCTCGGCCTGCATGTTCGCCGGGGCGGCCTCGTCCAAGAGCCCCGACAGCGATCCCGTCACGATCCGGTACCCCGCAAACAGGATGTTGGCTGCGACCGCCAGCGCGATCAACGGGTCGAGGACGCTCCAACCGGTCGCCACCGCCAGCAAGATGCCGCCGATGACGCCGACCGAGGTCCAGACATCCGTCATAAGGTGCCAGCCGTCGGCGGTGAGCGCGGGTGATCGCAGCGCCGCGCCTCGCTTGATCAGCACGAAGGACCAGCCGGCATTGAGGGCTGTGGCCAGCCCATTGATCATCAAGCCCATGACGGGCTCGGTGAGCACGCGCGGGTTGAGAAACGCGAAGGCCGCCTCGCGGATGATGAGCATGGCAGCGACCGAGATCAGCACGCCTTCGAGCACGGCGGAAAACAGCTCGGCCTTGCCGTGGCCAAATGGGTGCTGGTCGTCGGGGGGCTGCTGGGCGACCCAGATGGCCCCGAGGGCGGCGGCCGCCGCCACCACGTTGACGATGCTTTCAAGCGCATCGGAATAAAGCGCCACCGAACCCGTCGTGAGATAGGCGATGTACTTTACGCCCATCACGACGATACCAACCGCGATGCTCGCGGCGGCGATTTGAACCCTTGGATTACGGGCAGCGGTCGCGCTCAAGACCTTTGCCGCACTCGAAAAAGGCGCACTCACGCGAACCGGCCCGAGCGCTCCAGCACCTCGATCTTGTAGCCGTCGGGGTCGGTCATGAAGAAGAAGCGGCCGAACTTGGAGCCGCCGCGGTCGAACTGCTTGATCTCGCCCGGCGCAAGGCCCGCCGCCTTCAGGCGCGCATGCTCGGCGTCGAGGTCGGCGACTGAAAAGGCGATATGGCCATAGCCGTTGCCGAGGTCGTAGGGCTCGGTTCGCCCGTGGTTGATGGTCAACTCCACCTCGAACGGGCTCTCTGGGCCGGACAAATAGACCAGCGTGAAGCCGTCGAAATCGTAACGGCCGGCGATGTCCAGGCCGAACGCTGTGCGGTAGAAGGCGACCGCGCGGGCCTCCTCCAGAACGCGGATCATCATGTGGATGGGCTTGGTCATGGGGCGGTCGTCCCTTTGGCAGTCGCTGCGCGAGTGAGGGCTCGCCCCCACACCCCGACCGGGACGGCAGAGCCTCCCGGACCCTCCACCTTTTGTCACTTCAGAGACGCGTTGGCCAGCGGGGCGGACAGAGCCGTCGCGTCGCTTAAGGACGACGATGCCTCTTCCCTACCCCTCCGCCCGCTGCGGTCGCGATAGCAGCGCCTCGATGGCCGCATCGACGCCGACTGCGCCCGTGACGATCGCTTGCACGGCCTGACAGATGGGCATGTCTATGCCCTGCGCGGCGGCCACCCGCATGACGGCCTCTGCCGTGTAGACCCCCTCCGTCACCGCCCGCCGCTCGGCCATGACGTCGGCGA
>JBGSQO010000323.1:0-2143 GCA_041738055.1 Filomicrobium sp. | reverse complement strand
TGCCAGCCGCGGCTGTCTACGGCTCGAATGACCGCGGACCAGAACCAGACCGCGGCAGCGGTCGTGCTCGCCATCATGGCCAGGTGCAGTGCGGGCGAGGTGAGCGCTGCTTCAAGCGCGGGTGGCGCATGCCAACCCCAGAGCAGCACGATCTGCACTGCGGTCGCGGCGGCGAGCGGCCGTCCACTTCCGCTCGACATGTGCGCTGTGCTTCCACTCATGGCGAGCGCCAAGGCTGGTGCGGCGGCCCCCATCAGCACGATGTGCACGGCCATATGATGCGTTAGCGGTCCTATCGAAGTGAACGTCAGCGCAAGCAGGAGCAGTGCGGTCAGGCCCGCGAGGCAAGCAGCGCCGAGGCTTCCTGGGTCGGCTAGCTCAAGTTTGAAGCGGCCGAACGACGGCGCCCTCGGGAATGGCCGTCCGTGTTCAGCCGTCGCCATCTAACCTCGCCTCCTGGATAATAGCCGCCTGCGGAAAACGTGACCGGCGGCGAGTGGTTCCAGAAGGCTGACTCGAGGCGCGCTCGTAGGGCGCGGTTAGGCCTCCCTGGGGTCACTTCGGCTCGACGGGCGAGGGATTTCGCGGAGTTCCAGGCGGCGGGATGACCGGCGTCGTGTTGGGGTGAGGCGCGGGCGGCTCGACTTGCTTCAGCGGCGTGCCGACAGGCGGTGGCGTCAGCACGCCGTCATTCCGGTCGAGGCGCTCGCTCAGCGACATCGAACTGCCAGCCTCGGTGTTGCGCGGCTCGGCCGGATTGGTGATCGGCGGCTGATAGATCGGCGGCTTGGGCGGGACGATTCGATCAGGTCCCCTGATGTCCGGACGCGGCACGGTCGGCCCCGTCGTATCCTGCGCTCTTGCGCCGGTCGCGATAAGCGTCAGCGCCGCGGCCAGCAGGGCGAAGCTCGTGTTCAGAACGACCGGACGCAGCAAGCGGCGGCGTTCGACGGGAAGAGCGGTGATCATGACTGTCTCCAGCATTCCTATTCGCAGGAGAAACAGTCGGATCAGCCCCATGGTTCCGGTAGCCGGCAGTCGCCTGACGACCCATTTGCGCACGCCGGAGCCGATCAGTGGGCCAAGTTGAGGGCACCTTTGCACCGCGGCATGCAGTGGCCCGCGTGAGCGTTGCCTGCCCTGATCGATCAAATCGTTGAGGAGAACGCGTGACGGCTACGCGCCGTAAGGAATGGTGCCCAGGGGCGGAATTGAACCACCGACACTGCGATTTTCAGTCGCATGCTCTACCAACTGAGCTACCTGGGCGTAACCCCGCAGCAGGGCTGGCCTGCGGCGAAGTCCGGCCCTTATAGTGAGTTGAAACGGGCCTGTCCAGCGCCCTTGCGAGCAGGCCTGGAGAGGCGCCCGCCGCCGGCTGGCACGGCATCGGGAGCCTGCGGCTCGGACGGGGGATAGGGTGGGGAACGCTTTGCTGGGCCATCGCGCCGAGGACATCGGGCGCGAGCTGGCCAAGACCACGAAAGCGCAGTCGGAGGCCTCCGACCCGGCGGCTTCGGCGTGGGTCAGCGCCAACGCCGGGACCGGCAAGACTCACGTTCTCACCCGCCGGGTCATGCGCCTGCTGCTCGCCGGGACACGCCCGGATCGTATCCTCTGCCTTACCTACACGAAGGCTGCGGCGGCGGAGATGTCGACACGCGTGTTCCGCGAACTCGGGTTCTGGGCGACATACTCTGACAAGAAGCTGGCGGAGAGACTTGCCGAGGTGCTCGGCCAGGGCGCCACGGCCGAGGAGACGGCGCGCGCGCGGACGCTGTTCGCCAGCGCCATCGAGACGCCGGGCGGCCTCAAGGTGCAGACGATCCATTCGTTCTCGGAGCGGCTGCTGCAGCGCTTCCCGCTGGAAGCGGGCGTGCCTCCGGGCTTCACAATTCTCGACGAGATCACCGCGCGCACGCTGCTCAGGGAAGCCATCGACGAGACTCTGACCCGGGCGACGCGCCATCCTTCGTCGCCGCTCGGCGCGGCCCTGCGCCTGGCCGTGACCTACGCGGCGGACGACGGTTTCGACGACGTGCTGAGCGAGGCCCTGTCGCAGCGGAACGCGCTCGACTACGTGATGCGGCAAGCGGGCGAGGGACCGGGCAAGCCGGCCCATGCCGATCCCGTCCGCCGCATC
>JBGSQO010000306.1:0-3806 GCA_041738055.1 Filomicrobium sp. | reverse complement strand
GTCCTCCCCGCCGCCGCCCGACAGCGTGTCGGCCCCGAGCCCACCGATCAGCATTTCGGCGCCCGCCCCGCCCGACAGATTGATCGGCGTGCCGCTGGCGCCGAAGGCAGCGCCGAACACCACGTAGGCCTCGCCGGAATCGGTGCCGCCGTCGTCGCCGCCTTCAGCACCGACGATCAGATCATCGAAGCCGTCGCCGTTGACGTCGCCCGCAGACGACACGCTGAAGCCGGCTAAATCACCTGCCGTATCGCCCTGGATGATGAAGCCCTGGGTGGGCGACAGTAAGGTCAGGTCAATGACCTGGCGGCCGCTGCCATCGGCGGTGCCGAACCCGCTGCCGGAGCCGAAAACCACATAGGCCTCGCCGGCATCGCTGCCGATCGTAGGCGCCCCGACGATGAGATCGTCGAAGCCGTCGCCGTTGACGTCGCCCGCCGACGACGTGCTGAAGCCGGTGAAATCGTTGGTCGAATCGCCTCGGATAATGAAGCCCTGGCTGGCCGACAGGACGGTCAGGGCGATGACCTGGCGGTCGCCAACGGTGGTGCCGAACCCGCTGTCGGAGCCGAACACCACATAGGCCTCGCCGGCATCGCTGCCGCCGTCGTTGCCGCCAGGTGCCCCGACGATGAGATCGTCGAAGCCGTCGCCGTTGACGTCACCCGCCGACGACAGGCTGAAGCCGGCGAAATCGGAACTCGAATCGCCCTGGATGATGAAGCCCTGGCTGGGCGACAGCGAGGTCAGGTCGATGACCTGGCGGTCGCCAACGGCGGCACCAAATCCGCTGCCCGAACCGAACACCACATAGGCCTCGCCAGCATCGCTGCCGCCGTCGTTGCCGTCAATTGCCCCGACGATGAGATCGTCGAAGCCGTCACCATTGTCGTCGCCCGCCGACGACACGCTGAAGCCGGCGAGATCGAGGCTCGAATCGCCCTGGATGATAAAGCCCTGGCTGGCCGACAGCGAGGTCAGGTCGATGACCTGACGGCTGCCAACGCCGGTGCCAAATCCGCTGCCGGAGCCGAACACCACGTAAGCCTCTCCGGCATCTGTGCCGCCGTCTTGGCCAAAAGGGGCCCCGACGATGAGATCGTCGAAGCCGTCGCCATTGGCGTCGCCCGCCGACGACACGCTCCAGCCGGCGCTATTCCCGATCAGGTCGCCCTGGATGATGAAACCCTGGGTGGCCGACAGCGAGGTCAGATCGATGACCTGGCGGCTGCCAACAGGGGTGCCAAACCCGCTGCGGGAGCCAAACACCACATAGGCCTCGCCCGCAATTAGGCCGCCGTCGTCGCCATACGGGGCCGCGACGATGAGATCGTCGAAGCCGTCGCCGTTGACGTCGCCCGCCGACGAGACGCTACCGCCGGCGTTATCGCCCATCTCATCGCCCTGGATGATGAAGCCCTGGGTGGGCGACAGCGAGGTCAGGTCGATGACCTGGCGGCTGCCAACGGCGGTACCAAATCCGCTGCTGGAGCCGAACACCACGTAGGCCTCTCCGGCATTTGTGCCGCCGTCATCGCCACCAGGTGCTCCGACGATGAGATCGTCGAAGCCATCGCCGTTGACGTCGCCCGCCGACGACACGCTAGTGCCGGCGCCATCGCCCGCTGCGTCGCCCTGGAGAATGAAGCCCTGGCTGGCCGACAGCGAGGTCAGGTCGATGACGGGTGCACGTTCTTCGACCGTCAGCTCAACCGTCGCCGTAGAGGTGGCGCCCTTGGTATCCGCGATCGTGTAGGTGAAGGAGGCCGGGCCGCTGGTGTCGGCCGTCGGCGTGAACACGATATCGTCCCCGACGATGGCGACCGTGCCGCCGGCCGCGTCCTGCACCGATTGCAGGGACAGCGTGTCGCCGAGCGCGGTATCGGCGTCGGTGTCGTTGGCGAGCAGTTGCGCGACGGTCAGCGAGAGCGCCACCTCCTCGGTGGTGCTGAAGCCGCTGTCGGCCGTAGCGACCGGGGCGTCGTTCAGGATCTGCGCGGCGGTGAAGGTGCCGTTCGCGAACCGGAAATTCTCGACGGCCGTCACCCTGTCGGTACCGTCCGGCGCGCCGCCGCGGCTGTCGGCCAGAGTGATGGTGGCGCCCGCGATCGTGATCTGGTAGTCGGCCCATGAGCCTGAGAACACGGCCGTGTCGTTGCCGCCAGCGCCGCGAAGCACGTTGGCGCCGCCGTTGCCGGTCAGCGTGTTGGCGAGCGCATTGCCCGTGCCGCTGATGGCGCCCGACCCCAGCAAGGTCAGGGTCTCGACGTTGACGACCAGCGTGAACGCCACTGTGGAGCGCACCGTGTCGACGCCCTGGTTTGCACTCTCGATGGCGCGATCAGTCGTCGAGTTGACGATGTAGGTGTCGTTGCCCGTCCCGCCGGACATGGTATCGTTGCCGAGCCCGCCGTCGAGTGTGTCGTTACCGGCCTCGCCCTCCAAGGTGTCGTTGCCGGCGTCACCGAACAGGCGGTCGTTTCCGATGCCGCCGAACAGCCGGTCGACCCCGTTGCCGCCTTGCAGGGTGTCGTTGCCCCCGTTGCCGTAGAGATCGTCGTTGCCGTCGAGGCCGAGGAGGGTCTCAGTCGCGTTCTTGCCGCGCAGGACGTCGCGCTTATTGGTCCCTTTAATGGTCGGCATGCGTCAATCCCCCTGAACTGCGCGAACGGTACAGCTCAGGCTGACGTATCCGTGCGCGGCATAAATATCAACGAATGCTTCAGCTGCTCAACATGGCATCAGCATGACGGCCAAACATCCGGCTTCTGTGTCACAGGGACGTCCGTCGACGCGATGGGCCGCCTTCGGCAGCGGCAGCGGCCAATTGCTCCACCATTACCTCGGTCATATCGCCATTGGAGCTGCAAGGATTGCCGCTTCCCCCGCCGAACTGACGCGAGGGCGGCACAACATGCTTTGAGCTTTGGATTTCTCTTGTTGGCCCGTCTCGTCGGACGCTCGACGGACGGTATCAGACCAACCGAACGAACGATGACACATTGCTCGCGTCAGACCGCACCTTCGGGCAGGCGCTCGGATCGAGTGTCGGAAGGTGCAAACAAGAGTCCCCCCGCACCTTCCGGCCGGCGCTCGGAACGAGTGTCGGAAGGTGTAAACAAGGTCAAACACCGTCCCGCCGACCGAACAGAGACTGTGTCGGAACATCGGCGGGACCGTATGACCTACGCCAAGCCTTCGATCGGCGCGCGTCTCGGAGGCCGGGGAGTTCAGATCATGACCGCTCCGTCGCTGAACCGTACCTGCTCGACGCCAATCAACGTGTCCGTTCCGCCGTCACCCACCGTATCGATGAGGCGATAGCGCCCGCTCGAGCCGATCTCGTCGAGTTGGTAACGGCTTGCGGCTCCCGACACGAATACGATGTCGAAATCGGCGCCACCGTCGAGTCGGTCGCTGCCCGCATCCGCATACAGGCGATCGGAGCCCGCCTGACCGAACAGAAGGTCGTTGCCTCCCTGACCGCGCAGGATGTCCCTGCCATCGCCGCCAAACAGCTTGTCGGCACCCGAGCCGCCCCAAATCACGTCGGCGCCGGTTTGCCCGAAGAGTTTGTCGTTGCCGCTGTCGCCATGAAGGTGGTCATTGCCGGCTCCACCGCGAATGACGTCGTCGTCGGCCCCACCCCATACCTTGTCGGCACCGCCCTTGGCATCGATCCGGTCATCGCCGGCCCGTCCGCGCAGAATGTCGGCTCGGGCTGTTCCGGTCAGCACGTCGGCACCTTCGGTCGCGGCAGGCTGCGCGGTCGCAGGCGTTACGATCTGCGGCGGCGGCGAAGCCGG
>JBGSQO010000273.1:0-3031 GCA_041738055.1 Filomicrobium sp. | reverse complement strand
CTTCGCGCTGAGCCTCAACATGGCGGCGGCCGGCGGCGGCTCGCTCCTCGGCCCGCCCAAGGTCCGACCGCTGACCTTCGAGATGCAGGTCGGTCAGATGGACTATCGCAACTTCCACGGCGCCGGCACCATGGCCATGTGGGCCGCCGACTACCGCCCGGCGGGCACGCGGGAGTAGGCGGCGCTCATGTCTTCTCCGGCGCCACGCGGTCGAGGAAGGCACGGGCCTCGGCGGTAATCGCGGCACGCTCGGTTGCCGGCAGCTTGCGCAGGCCCGCGTAGATCATCCGCAAGCGGTGGTTGCTGGCGAGCTTATCCTCGTTGCGCGATAGGAAATCCCAGTACAGGAAATTGAATGGGCAGGCGCCCTTGCCGGTCCGGCGCTTGGGATCGAACCGGCAGCCGCTGCAATAATCCGACATGCCGTTGATGTAATTGGCGGAGGCCGCGTAGGGCTTGGACCCCAGGCGGCCCCCGTCGGCGAACTGGCTCATGCCGAGCGTGTTGGGCAACTCCACCCACTCGAAGGCGTCCGCGTAGACCATCAGATACCACTCGTGCACCTCGGCCGGATCGATGCCGGCGATCAAGCCGAAGTTGCCGGTCAACATCAGCCGCTGGATGTGATGTGCGTAGGCGTGCGCTTTGGTCTGGCCGATGGCTGCGGCGAGGCAGGCCATATCCGTCTCGCCCGTCCAGTAGAAGTCCGGCAGGCGGCGGCGATTGCCGAAAAAATTGCGCGTCGCATACTCCGGCATCTCCAGCCAGTAGATGCCGCGCACGTACTCGCGCCAGCCGATGATCTGGCGGATGAACCCTTCGGCCGAATTGAGCGGCACGCGGCCCGCCCGGTAGGCCGCCTCCACCCGTCGGCACAGGTCGAGGGGGTCGAGGAGGCCGAGGTTCAAGGCCGGCGACAGCAGCGAGTGATAGAGGAACGGCTCGTCCGTCAGCATGGCATCCTGATAGTCGCCGAACGAGGCGAGGCCATAGGCCAGGAACGCATCGCGCGCGCTCTCCGCCTCGGCGCGGGTGACGGGCCATCCGAACGGTTCCAGATCGCCGAAGTGGTTGCCGAATCGACCAGCCACGAGCCCCAGAACCTCTGCAGTGATCGCATCGGGGGTAAAGCGCGGCGGCTTGGGCATCAACAGGTCGCGGCGGGCGGGCTTGCGGTTCTCCTTGTCGAGGTTCCACTGCCCGCCGACCGGCTGACCGTCGTCCATCAGGAGCCCGGTGCGCTTCCTCATCTCCCGGTAGAAATCCTCCATGCGCAGGAGCCTGCGACCGCGCGCCCAGTCGGCAAAGGCGTCGCGCGAGATCAGGAAGCGCGTGTCGGGGAGGATGGTGACGGGCAGCCCTGTGGCCGCGCCGAGACCGTCCATGAGTTGCAGAACCCGCCATTCGCCCGGCTCCGTGACCACGATCCGGCCCGCGCCATGACGTGTGGCCGCCCGCGCGATCTCGCCGGGAAAGCTGCCCGAATTGTCGGGGTCGTCGAGGCGCACGTAGTCGACGGTGAAGCCCGCCGCCCGCAGGTCCTCGGCGAAGTGGCGCATTGCCGAAAGAATGAGCGCGATCTTCTGCTTGTGGTGGCGCACATAGGTCGTCTCGTCGGCGACCTCCATCATCAGGACCACATCCCGCGCGGGATCTGCCGGCTCAAGACTGGACAGCTCGAGCGACAGCTGGTCGCCGAGAACAGGGATCAGGGTCCTGACGACGTCTGCTGCTGCCAAGTTGCTCGCTCCCAAGTGGTCGAGAGAGGCCGCGCGCCCCTCTCGAACTGGCTCCTGACGAGGACACTTACGGGATGCGGGCTGGGCTCGATCAGACCGGATGGTTTAAAGGCTCACCCGCCAGCATTGCGCACACCGTCATTCCCGCGAAGGCGGGAACCCAAGCAGCGTAGCCTTTGCCAAGACCGGGCAAACATCACAACCGTTCCATCCTGGGGTCGCTGCTTGGGTCCCCGGCCGAGCCGGGGATTACGGAGCACTGCAAGTTCGCTGCTCAGATCGCCGGCAGGTCCCGACGCACCGATTCGCCCACAGCCTCACGCACCCGGTTTGGCGCGCGGCCCCCGACTCGGGCTAGCCTGCCGGCAAACCGTTGTAGCCCGGAGCGCCCCATGAGCCTCGCCTTCAGCCTGATCCGCGCCGCCTATGCGCCGGGCACTCACCACAAGCTCGCCCTCGATGCGCTCGACCACCTCGGCGTCGAGGAGGGGGCCGCCTGGAAGCGCGTGTTCTACAACAACGCCAAACTCTACCTCGAAGGCGCCAAGGCCCCTGACACCGAGTTCAAGGACTTCAAGAACCACGTGCTGCATCCAGGCGACGGCTACTGGGGTGGCGCGCCGGAGAAGGCCCGCAATTGGTACGGCCACCTGCTGACGGCCCTGCGCGAGGGCAAGTGGAGCGAGGCCGCCTGGTGCGCGGGCGTGCTGTCTCACTATGTGACCGACCCGGCGATGCCCTTCCACACCGCCCAGTCGGAGGCCGAGAACGCCATCCACCGCGCGGCCGAATGGTCCATCAACCGCAGCTACGACGACCTGATGCGCGAGACCAAAGCGGTCGGCCTGACCGTCGCACCACCGCCGGGATCGGACGCGCGCTGGCTGGAGGCCTATCTCTGCACCATCGCCGACGGAGCGCATGCCCATTACGAGAAACTGATCGCGCACTACGATCTGTCCGAAGGCGTGCGCGAGCCGCAAGCCGGTCTCGACGAGGTCGGCCGCCGGGTCGTGGCGCACCAGCTCGGCTATGCCGCGACGGCCTTCGCCCGCGTACTCGACCGCGCGATTGCCGAATCGGCCGTCACGCCTCCCACGGTATCACTGACGGCGGATGCGGTGCTGGCCGCCCTGCAGATGCCGCTGAAGTGGCTGTTGAAGCGGATCGAGGACGCAGGCGAGCGTCGCCTGGTCGAGGCCATGTACGACGAACTCCTGACCACCGGCCGGGTGGAGAAGACCCTGCCCGAGGACGACCGCATGGTGCGCGATCTGCACGCGCGCGAGGTG
>JBGSQO010000267.1:0-1520 GCA_041738055.1 Filomicrobium sp. | reverse complement strand
CCAAGGCGCGATAGGCGCGGATCATGTCGGGGACGGCGAACAGGCGGCGGTTGCGGGCGACGACGCGCAGGAAGTTTCCGGTGAGACCGCCGATGCCGGCCTTGTCGAGGACGGCGCCCAGCGCGCGGGTCTGGTCCTCGGCCGAGAAAACGGGGCTCCTGACCAGACGGCGCAGGTCCTCGCTCATGTCGAGAAGAGATTGGAAGGCTACGAGATCGGTTTCGACCGCGGCGGTCTGGCCCTCGTCGCTCGCCAAATCGAACAATGCGCTGGCGTAGCGGCCAGGCATGCTTGCCATATTCGGTTCGTCTGTTGCCACGTCAGACCGCTCTCATGCGTCCGGGGAGGACGCTCTGGGGCTGGATCAGCAGCTCAAGTCCGCGATCTTCAGCCCGATTTTAGGGATGACGGCGCCTGAACCCCCGTCGAGACGATCGGCGTGAACCGACCCTGCCCCTCCGCAGCGCCGAGGGGTGTCTAACATGGGCATCGCAGTGCATCAACGGGGCTGGGATGGTCGATTGACGCACCTTGGCGCCCGCGCGCCTCGTCATTTGGGATGATCGAGGGCCGGTGGGCGGGGATCGCTGCCGAGTTGTCGGCGCATCCTGGCGACTGCTTTGGGCGAGGTTACGGATCAGCCCTCGGCCCGGCTCACTTTGGTGACGACGGCGGCCTCGTGCTCCAGCGTGCGGTGGACCGGACACTTGCCGGCGATCTCGACGAGCTTGGCCTCCAATTCGGGCGTGATGTCGGCATCGACGCGGATGATGCGCTCGAAGCGATCGATGCGGCCGGGCTGTTGCTTGATCGAATCCTCGCAGTCGGCGCAATGGGCGGCGGCGACTTTCTGGTGGCTGACGTCGACGATGATGCGCGGCAGGTCGAGGCCTTTTCTCTCCGCATACATGCGCAGCGTCATCGACGTGCAGGCGCCCAGCGCAATCGACAGGAAATCATAGGGGTTGGGGCCAGAGTCGAGGCCGCCAGCGGAGGTCGGCTCGTCTGCGAGCAGGCGGTGGCGGCCGGACAGCACGGTGTTCTGGTACTTGCCGGCTCCCGTCTCCTCGACGCTCACACCGACGATTTCGGTCGCGGCGACAGCGGGCTCGACCGGCA
Source organism: Filomicrobium sp. (assembly GCA_041738055.1). Lineage (GTDB taxonomy): Bacteria > Pseudomonadota > Alphaproteobacteria > Rhizobiales > Hyphomicrobiaceae > Filomicrobium. The sequence continues at coordinate 401 of JBGSQO010000267.1, read as the reverse complement.
GGAAGCGGGCGGCCCAGGCGGCAATGACGCGGGCGGCGTAGGCGGCATCGCGCGGATCGGTCAGCAGGTGGTTGGCGTGATCGAGGGAGACGAAGCTCTTGGGGTGTTTGGCCGCCGAGAATATCGCCGTGGCGTTGTCGATGCCGACCGTCGCATCCAAGGGCGCGTGCAGGACGAGCAGGGCCTTGCGCATCTCCCGGATGCGGTCGGTGAGGCGGTGGCCGGAAGCGTCTTCCACGAACTGGCGCTTAATCGTGAACGGTCGCCCGCCCAGGCTGACCTCGGCCTCGCCTGCGCTTTGAACCTCATCCAGCGACGCCCCGAACTGGTGCAGCACGTGGCCGACGTCGGAGGGGGCGCCGATGGTGGCGACCGCCTTGACCTCGGAGATGTCGCCGGCT
>JBGSQO010000214.1:0-3089 GCA_041738055.1 Filomicrobium sp. | reverse complement strand
GCCACGGCGGTGGTGGCGGTCGTCACTAAGTCGCTAATCTCAGTGTTGCTTGATTTGGTGGCCCCGGCTCGCAAGCCGGGGCAATTTTTTCGCCATTCCGGACACCGAGCCAGCCGAGTGCAAGAGAGACGCTAGCGCATCAATCCCTGGCCCCCGAGTTCGTCACTTCTCCTCCTTTGCTACTGCTGCGAACGCAGTAATAGCGGTCGATCGTGGCGCGTCGCCCGTCTCGTTAGGCGTACTCATGACTAATTGAGCTTAAGCGGACACGGTGGTGCTGCGCAAGCTCAGTCGCCGCCACTTCGGCTTCGGGTCTGGTTGTGTGAGAACGCGGCTGGTGGGGCGTCCGGCGACCGAAACCGGCTGGGCGAGTACGGCTCGCGCTGCGGCGTGAGCATTTCGAAGCGGATTTCGGCTACCGAGCAATCTTAATGCGTTCTGGGCGGTCCTTTCGGGCCACAGCCGCGCTGCGAGCCCGCAACTCCTCACGCCCTGATCGCCGCGAGCAGCGGCCTGACGCCTATGATGTTCAACACGCGCGTCAGATTGTAGGCGAGCACGTGCAGTGCCATCTCGCTCGCGACCTTGGGCAGCGTCTTCATCAGGAAGTGTGTCGCGCCCATCCGCGCCTTGATGGTCCCGAACGGATGCTCGACCGTCTCGCGACGCCGGCGCATTGCCTGCGGATCGCGATCGAGGCGCTCTTGCACGGCTTCGAGAACGTGCTCGTGCTCCCGTCTCGGGATACGCCGCTCCGAGCCCGTCGTGCATTTCGACTTCAGCGGGATTCTCGAAGGGCCGTAAGTAAGTGCGGCCTTCCATCGGTTCAGATCCCGAGGCCAACTACCTTTGTCATGACAAGGAAATAGATGAAGATGGTTAGAACGTCCTGAACGATCGTAGCGACGGGGCCGGCCCCGAAGGCTGGGTCAAGACCGATGCGTGACAGGCTCCAAGGAAAGATGAGACCAATGGCGCTGGCCAGGATACCTGCCACGGCCAGCGAGACGCCGACGCCCGCGGCGATGGCAGCGTTCCCAAAAACCATCCACACCGCAAGCATCGATGCCAATCCCAGGACGACACCGATCATCCCGCCCGTCACGATTTCTGACCACAACAATTCCAAGAGCGGCTTGCTCCGCACCGAAAGGCCGCGCACGGCAATCGCCTCGGTTTGCGTGCCGATGGCGTCGGTCAGATAAACGAGCCCGGGGATGAAGAAGGCAATCATGACATTCGATTGCAGCGCACTCTCGAACCGAACCATCACAGCCGTTGCGACGGAACTCAGGATGAGACCCGCCAGAAGCCAAGGCAAGCGGCTGGCGACCCTGCGGAGTGGTGGATCCTCCAGAGCATGACGGGCGCCGGCGCTTTCGCGCACAATGCCTGCCATCAGGTAGACGTCCTCAATGTGCTCCCGGCCCAGGACGTCGAGCAGCATGTGCGCGGGAATGAGCCCGATCGGCCGCCCCGTGTCCGCGATCACCGGCAAAACGGTGACTGATTGCCGTATCGCGAGGTCAACGGCCTGCTCCTGGTCCATCTCGGCTGGAACGATGGGCCAGTCGGCACGTCCAATCGACTCCAGCGAAGTCGTATCGTCGGATTGGACGAGTTGGCGCAACTCTACTGACGCGACGTAGCGGCCGGCAGCGTCTGTCAGGAGGACCAAGTCGACCGTTTCGAAATCCCCGGACCGGAGCAGGCCTCGCACGCCTCCAACGCTCTCAGTGGCAGGCACCACAGGAACTCGCCTCAACGCCAGGTGGCCAGCTGCCTCGCGATCATAATGGTGAGGCTGCATCTCTTTGGTCATGACACCCGGTCCTTTGTAAAAGGCAGCCCTCGCCCGTACGATCGTATACGGGTCATGTGTGGATGACGCCCGCGGTGCAAGAGGAATTTGGCGTTCGGCTTGCGGTCGGGTGCAAGTCATGTGTCCGGCCTGTTTGCGCGGCTCATGACCGCTGGCCCTGATGTGATCCGCAGATCGGGTCCCAATCAGACTCGAGGGCTCGACGCCCGTGACCCGTAACGGGTTCTCCCGATCTACAGTTCGACCGCCTCGCATCACGCCATCATCACCCTCGCAATTCGAGGATCTCGTTCCGACCTGGCCTCACCCTCCCACTGCCGAGCCCTTCACGCGGCAGCCACGAGCGCCAGCGTCGGGGCTCGATACGTTCCGCCCTTGGACATGATCGCCCAGGCGATGCGCGCCAGCTTGTTGGCGACGGCGACCGCCACGAGCTTGGCGGATTTCCTCGCCAGCAGCTTCGTGATCCAGGGATGCTTCTCCGGAAGTCGCCGCGCGTGCTGCACGACGGTCATGGCGCCGGCGACGAGAAGGCGTCGCAGATAGCGATCGCCCTGCTTGGAAATGCTTCCGAGCCGTTGCTTGCCGCCGGTCGAGTTCTGGCGCGGCACGAGGCCGATCCAGGCTGCGAGGTCGCGGCCCGACTTGAAGGCGCTCGCGTCGGTGATGGTGGCGGCGAGCGCCGTGGCCCCGATCACACCGATGCCGGGAATGCTCTCGAGCCGCCGGCTCGTGTCGCTGGCGCGATGCTGGGCATGTAGGCAGCGATCGAGTTCGCCGATCTGTCGCTGCAACGACGCCAACTGCGCAACGAGGGACTGAAGCGCATCCAGCATTGCACTCGGCAACGATTGTAGCGTGCTGTTCTTCGAGATGATTGCGATGAGCTTGGCCAGACCGTCGCGCCCATCGGGGGCCTTATTGCTTTTCGAGCCTTACACCTGACTAGGCGTCCGTTGGCGGCTCGGCCTTTGGCCGGCGTGACCGGCGCTTGGAATGGGCAAGCCTGAAGCTGTCACCGTTCATCTCGAGGATGTGGACGTGGTGGGTCAGGCGGTCGAGCAGCGCGCCGGTGAGCCGTTCGGATCCGAACACCGAGGTCCACTCGTCGAACGGCAGGTTGCTGGTGACCAGCGTACTGCCGCGCTCGTACCGCTGCGAGAACACCTCGAACAGCAGCTCGGCGCCGGTCGGCGACAGCGGCACGTAGCCGAGCTCGTCAATAATCAGCAGTTTGTAGGCGGCCAGCTGCCGCTGCAGGCGGAGC
>JBGSQO010000183.1:0-4617 GCA_041738055.1 Filomicrobium sp. | reverse complement strand
GAGCCCCGGCGTTCCGGCCGCCGTCTCGGCGGGCGGCGGCGTCGGCTTGCCGGACTTGGCACGGGCCGGCCGCGGTTTCTTGGGCTTGGGAGCATCAGGTGTTGGAGACTTGGCCATGCGCCGCAATATGGCCCGGGAGCGAGGTGGTTGGAAGGGGGTGCTCGCTGCGCAACGGGGCTGCCACGCTCGCGCTAAGTTTGCAGCAACGGTCATAGTGAAATGAAGACGAAGGGGCCTTGCCCCCACGACCCCCACCAAGGGCTTAGCCCTTGGAACCATCACGGGGAGTTCTTGGCAGGACAGCCGACCCGCGCGGGCAGACGGAATGGCCTCCGCGCGGGTGCCATCGTCTTGGCGCGGGCGAGACCTCTCAGCCGGCGGCGCGGGTTAAGAGACCGCCGAGCGACTTCACCATATTCTGGTTGCCGGCGATGATGTTGCCGCTCTCCAGCATGCGGTCGGAGCCGTCGAGATCGGTAACGAACCCGCCGGCCTCGCGCACGATGCAGATGCCGGCCGCCATGTCCCACGGCTGCAACGCCCGCTCCCAGAACGCATCGAAGCGGCCGGCTGCCGTCCAGGCCAGATCGATGGCGGCCGAGCCCGTGCGTCGAATGCCGGAGACCTCAGTCATGACGTCGGTCATCTCGCGGCGGAACAACTCGTGCGCGGGCCGGCCGCGATGGGGAATGCCGGTCGCCACCACGGCATCGGCCAACTCGCGGCGGGCAGCGACCCGCAGGCGGCGCCGGTCGTTGAGGAACGCGCCCTTGCCCTTTTCAGCCGCAAACAGCTCGTCCGAGATCGGGTTATAGATGAGGCCGGCCACCATCTGGCCCTCGCGTTCGAGCCCGATGGAAATCGCAAACAGCGGGATCGAGTGGAGGAAGTTGGTCGTGCCGTCGAGCGGATCGACGATCCAGCGGTGGGTCTTGTCGGCGCCCTCGACCACGCCGCCCTCTTCCATCAGGAAGCCGTAGCCGGGCCGGGCCTTGGCGAGCTCGGTATAGATGATCTCCTCGGCGCGGTGATCGGCGGCGGAGACGAAGTTGCCGGGCCCCTTGACCGAGACCTGCAGGTGCTCGACCTCGCCGAAGTCGCGCGCCAGCGAGCGGCCAGCCTTGCGGGCGGCGGCGACCATGACGTTCATAAGGGCGGAGGCGGCCATGGCTCTGGCTTCTTCTCTGGCTGTGGGGTGTGAAGTGTTGGCCTAGCCCCCGGCCGCCCATTTGGCAAGGCGCGGTGTCGTCGCTGGGCGGCGTGTTGCGGTGCGGGCATTGGGTTGGCGAGCTTGTAGCCGTGCCCTTCGGGCGATGAGGGGCTATCCGCCCCTAAAACTCCCCGACCAGGGTCTTGGACCCTGGACCCGCCCTTTTGCGCTGCGGTTCTTCCACCGCGCTCTGCCATCTGAGGCGCCCGCTGACCGCCGGTCAGCGGGGCGATGGGGCGGTTTCGGGAGGCAGGGGAATGCGCACGGCACGGGCGGCGGAGCCTCAATGGATCGAGGGAGGATGCGCCTATTCGGTGTTCCATTGCTCTGCCGCCGTCAGTATGGCTTGCACCAGTCGCCCAACGGTTGTGGATGGAACGCCGGCAATGTTTCCTTCTTCGTCTCGTCGTCTCAATTGCGCCTCAGCGCGGTTTATTGCGGTAGCAACTTGTTGAACAAGACTATTGCAATCTGGCGTCTTACCTTCATTTGGGTTGTACTCCGGGCGCTCGATTCGCAGATCCCTCAGCAAATCGGCGCTTGAAGCGGGACGATCGTAGTCTCTAACATGCAGGATCAGCCAGAGTTCGAAGCATGGGTTGGACCTCGCCACGCCAATTCCGTTCGACTGACAGAGATTGGCGGCCTCCGCGACATTAGGGTGCGTGTCAATATCAAAGACTGCCCAAACCTCGTCGTTAGCCGAAAGCGAGTCGCGTCCCTTTTTTGCCTTCTTTCTCTTGACAGCCTCTCGCGCGATGGTTAATGGCGTTCCAACTCCTCCGGCAATTTGGACTTCTACAAGTGTTCCGCAGAAGCGTCGCTTTATGGATCGGAAGTATTCTGGCTCGGTATTCCTGCCTTCGCACACGAGGCAGAACTTCTTTTTGGGGTTCTTTGTTGCGGGGCGGCGGCTTAGGTCGTTATAGCGCTTTGCCATTTGCGAGGTTCACCAGTCCGATACATCGGGCACGGCGCCGAAGCGGCCTTCAAGGTAGCCCCGCTCTAAATTGTCGCCCTTCCGCACTTTCACGTCCGTGAGCGGGTATATCATCGTGGCGCCCTCGGAGTCTTTGCGCGCGAACCAAATCTGATCTCGTCGCAGATAGTTCCCGCCGAGCAGATTGGTATCGTGCGTTGTCGCTACCAGCTGTGCCCCCTTGGGATTCGTTTGCTTAGACGTAAACTGCCGAACTAGCGCTTCGCAAGCCTTTGTGTGGAGGCTGGCGTCCAATTCATCCACAATGATTAGACTTCCAGTGTCGAGGGCCTTGAAAATCGGTCCAAGCAGTCTGAGGAGCCGACGCGTTCCCTCGCTTTCCTCCCTCATGGGAAGAAAAAACGCTTGGCCACCCTTCCCGCGATGTCCCAGCATTATTGACTGTCGAGGTGATGAGGACTCAATGATTTCTGGACGGGTCCCTACGTGGCGCTCTATTAAATCAACAATGCCCCGTCGCATTGCCAATTCCAATTCAGTCTCTTCGGTTGTCTCTATTCTTGACCCGATGACGCCTGCTCCGGCTTCGTCCAGCATTTTAATGACGCGTTCATCTATGCCATCGGGAAATACTTTTTGTAAGCCATAAGATGAATCATCTCGTAGGTTGGTGTGTGCAACAATGTTCCTAAAAAATGCAGCTAAAGCAGTGATCTGCTCGTGATCGTTTTGCACGGCAGTTGAGAAATACAAGCTGTTTGGTCGCATTAGATCGGCGATAATCGAATTCTTCCCTCTTAGGCTGCGCCCAAACTCAATGGACTGCCCCTTGCGCAGATAAAGGCGTCGGCGTGTCCCGCGAGGAAATGCGTAGAGCCATTCCTTAGCAAACTCTTTGTCGGTTGCCTCGAAGCCAAAATTGTAACGAACCTCGTCAACAACGAAGTCAATGTCGCAAGACGTTGGAAGTGTGTCACAGACGGGGTCCAGCTTGAAGCAAGTGCGAGAAACTCCACCATCTGGGTCCGCCCTGTTGTGTGAATGTAAAACCGTTGACTGAAGAAAGCGAAACGCATTGACGATGTTGCTCTTGCCGGAGGCGTTGGCTCCGTAGATTACGGCTACAGGCAGGACTTCATCGTTGATCAGTCCGGATGCGTCGTCTCTGAGCGATGACGCGATCATGGAGATCTCTTGCCGCTCCTTGAGCGAGCGAAAGTTGCTGATGGCGTACTTTAGGAGCATGGAACACCTGACACTCGGTCGTCGAGATCGTTGGCGGATTGCAATCTAGAGGTCGGATTCGTTGATTTCCAGTAAAATCGCGGCTATGTTTGCTGCTGTTCTGCGTCCAACAGGCCTATCCTGGCGTGCAGCTTAGCGGAGCGGGAGGTGCTTTATTGGGCCCGCCAGCGTGAATAGTGGACAGTCAGGGCGTGCGCACAGCGCGGGTATGATGGTCGCCAGTGAAGGTAGGGCGGGTTTCCAAACGCACCCCCAACGCCGGTTCCAAGGGCTTGGCCCTTGGCCGGAGAGCGCGAGAGGCAGGCACCCTCTCGCAAGGCGCGGCAGCGCCTCGCCACTCCCGCCACCCGCCCCTTACGGCACCAGCGCATTGACCTGCGCGCGGTCGATCCATTTCTCGGCGGCGGCGGAGGCGGCGTCTTGGTCTTTCTGCGTTAGCTTGGCGACTTCGGCGTCGAGGGCGGCGTCCTCGACGCCACCGGTCTTGGCGATGATCCGCCACTTGGCCATCTCGGCCGGGTTGGGCGTGACGCCGAGGCCTTCGCGGTAGATGTGGGCCAAGCGGTTCTGCGCGCCGGCGACGCCCTTCTCGGCGGCCGAGCGCATCATCTGGATGGCCTTGAACTCGTCCTCCTTCAGCCCGAAGCCCTTGAGCAGCATCACGGCGTACTCGTATTCGGCGACCGCCATGCCCTGCTCGGCGGCGGCCTTCATCCAGCGCGCGGACTCCCACGCGTCGGCGTCGGTGCCGATGCCCTTCTGGTAGAAGGCGGCCACGTCGTATTGCGCGGGCGCCACCCCCTGGCGGGCGGCGTACTCGATATGCTGGAAGGCGCGGCGCGGGTTCTCGGGTTTGCCCTTGCCGTGGAGGAACATGAGGCCGAGATTATAGTTGGCCTGGGCGTGGCCGGTGAGTGCGGCCTGCTCGAACATGGCGGCAGCCGAGTCGGCATTTTTCTCGACGCCGCGGCCCTCGGCGAGTAGCAGGCCGATGGCGAACATGGCATTCACGTCGCCGAGTTCGGCCCCGCGCGTGTACCACTGGGCAGCCAGCGCTTCGTCCTTCTTGACGCCGTGGCCTTCCGCGTAGATGCGCCCGACGAGGGTGTGGGAGGCGGGATCGCCCGCGTTGGCGGCCTCCTGGGCGAGTGCCAGGGCGGGGAGGATGCGGCCGGCGTCGACGGCGAGGTAGGCGGCTTCGGCGCCGCGCGCCTGCGGGCTG
>JBGSQO010000177.1:0-4418 GCA_041738055.1 Filomicrobium sp. | reverse complement strand
TGCCCGCCATCAGCGCCAGCAGCGTCGACTTGCCGCCACCGGAGGGGCCGAGCAGCATCAGTCGCTCGCCTTTGGCAATGGCGAGGGCGTCGATGGCCAGCGCGAACGGGCTCGCGCCGCCCCAGGAGAAGCGCACGCCCTGGAGACGCACGACATCGGCTGATGCGGCCTCAGGCCTGTGGGTCGACAATGGTTCAGCTGTCGTGATGGCACGTCCCCCAGGTCTGTGGTCGTCAAGGTCTGTGCGGCAAGTGAAGACGGGGGCTGCGCGCCCCCGGACCCCCGCGCGGGGGATCACCCCGTTTGCCTACGTCTGGGCAACCGGCGTGCCCCCAAACTCCAGGCGATGGTTCCAAGGGCAAGCCCTTGGTTAGGGGGGCGATGGGGCCGCCCAACACGGGCTTGCCCAGTGTTGGCCATCAAGAAAGCCCCCCGCACTTCACTTCACTTAGCTCGCGCCGCCGAGGCTGATGGTCATCGTCTTGCGGGAGACCTCGTGCTTGGACTGGCCCTTGTCGGTGACGATGGTGACGTCCAACTCTTCAGCGCCCTTGAAGGCTGCAAAATAGGGGAACTCCAGGCTCGTCAGGGCGGCCGGGGTCGTGCAGGTGAGTTCATAGGTGGCGTGGAAGTCAGCATGGCCCTTGTGGTCGTCGTGATCGTCACCGGCCTTGTGCGTCTTGATATCGTGCCCCTTGTGATCGTCGTCGTGGTCGTTCTCGCCGATGTGCTCCACCTCGACCTTGGCGCTGGCGATGCTGCACCCGGCGCTGGCCGGCGGCGTGACGTAGGCCAGGATATTCTGAAGGCGGGTCTTGGCCTCCTGCAGGGCGGCCTTCTTGTCGTCGGTCTTGGCCTCGTGCTCGAAGCCGACGATATCGGCGCCGGGCACCTCCAGCTCGAGCCCCACCGTCTTACCGGAGATGACGATGTTGAGCGTACCGTGGCCGTGCTCGTGGGCGCCCAGCTCACGCTTTTCGCCGCCCTTGTGGGTCTTGCCGTGATCGTCGGGCTTGTCGCCGGCCAGTGCCACGGTCGCGCCAAGGGCGAGGACGAGAAGGGTCACGGCTGATGTGCTCATGCTGGTCATGGGGCCTCCGGTGGGCGTGAAGATCGGACTGCTCGGATGTTATACTATCCAATCTTGGCAAGCCAGTGACCGCATCACTTTGTCCACCCCGGCCCATGGCCACCCCGCCGGAAGGTCCTCACGCGGCGGGCCCGCACGTGGCGCAGCGCCCGCGCAATTCCAGCGTCATGCCCGACAGGGAGAAGTTGTGCGACTTGGCCCAGCCCTGCAGGCTCGCGACGGCGGCGGCCTCCTCGAACTCGGAGACCCTCCCGCAGCCCTCGCAGATGGCGAATACGGCGGTGCCCTTATGGCAGGAGCGGCTGCAGGCGACGAACGCGTTGAGGCTTTCCAGCCGGTGCGCATGGCCGTCACAGATCAGCCGGTCGAGCGCGCGATAGACCGACTGTGGGGCGAGTGTCGCCTTGGGGCGCAGCAGTTCGATGATCTCGTAGGCGCTGACCGGCCCTCCGGCGGCGCGCAAGGCGCCGGCGATCAACTCGTCCTGTTCGGCGGCGGGGCGGCGCTTGGCGATCGGCTTGCGCATGGGTCTCCTGACGGCAGCTCTCTTACCGCCTCAGGCTACTCGCTCAGGCGCGCCTGTTCCAGAAGTTCCCAGAGTTTGTCCTAGTCGCATCGTGCGCGATCGGCCGGCCGAATACTCCTATTGACCCCCATCAAGGCCCTTGGGTCCGACGACGGTAACACTGCTGCGGGCATCTCCCCCACCGCAATCACACGGCGAGGCTCGCATGTACAAGCACATCCTGGTTCCCACCGACGGCAGCGATCTGGCCAACTCCGCCGTCGGCCATGGCATCGAACTGGCAAAGCAAATCGGGGCCAAGCTCACCGTCATTACGGTCCGCCCGATGTTGGAGGACTTCATCGTCGAGGGCGTGGCGATCACCGTCTCGGAGGCCGACCGCGAGGCGTTCAAGGCCCAGATGGAGAGCAAGCTGGATGCCGCCCGCGCCATGGCCGCCGAGGCTGGCATCGCCATCGACGCGCATCAGGCCGAGGGCCGCGAGCCCTGGAAGGCGATCGTCGACAGTTCCGAGGCCGAAGGCGCCGATCTCATCATCATGGCCAGCCACGGCCGCACCGGCCTGTCGGCACTCTTGCTCGGCAGCGAGACGCAAAAGGTGCTGACCCACACCAAGATCCCGGTGCTGGTCTACCGCTGAGCGCCATGCTCCGACGATGCCGGTTGCACCTTCTCTCTCCCAATCGGCCTCTCTCCCATTCGGCTTTTTCGATCCCCTGTTCCGCCCGGCACAGCGCCCACGCGCCGGCCGGGGCATGTTGACGGTGTCACAGGGACATCGGGGATGAGCGAGACGCTCCCCTGCCACTGATCAAAAAAGCAGCCAAACAGGAGAGCTCACCATGAAGACCGTCATCGCCACCATCCTCGCCGCCACCCTCTTCGCCACCGCCTCGTTCAGCCCCGCCTCGGCTGCCAGCCGCAACGAGAAGATCGCCGCCGTCGCCATCGTTGGACTGGCCGCCGTCGCCGTGCTCACCGCCAAGGCCGCCGACCATTTCGACCGCCAGGATCGCAAGAACGAGTACAAGGTCAACAAGCCGAGGGTCAGCTACAAGAAGGAGAAGCTGAACAAGTACGGCTTCACCACCGAGAAGGTGTGGGAGCGCCCCGGCTGCAAGAAGCTGCAGCGCCAGTGCCAGTCCGGCAACTCGAAGTCCTGCTTCAGCTACGAGGAGCGCTGCCAGATCAACTGAGGAGGGCGCTCGTCAAAAGAAAAGGCCCGCTTCGGCGGGCCTTTGTCGTGTTCGCAGGGCAATTCTGTGAGTCTACCGCTCGATCGAGACCTGCCAGCCATGGCTGATGCACCGGGTTCCGATGTCGACGGGGCCGAGCTTGAACACCGCGTCGCAGGCGAGCTCCCCGGGCTGGCCTTCAGCCGGCGCGCTCTCGCCCATCCGGAGGCCGGGGCCTGAGCTGATGGCGAGGAAGTAGGCGGGACGCTCGCCCGTCTCGGCGATGCCGGCGGAGTTGTCGAGCGTCATGATGAGAAGGCCCGCTGCTCCGAATGCCAGGAGCGCGAGCGAGATGCGCTGGGTTGCCGTCATTCCGAGTGCCTCCACCTGAAGTCAGGTGGGTATCACACACGATTCGGCAGATGTGTGCCGAGGCCTGGAGGCCGCAGCTGCGCCAAAATCGGCGAAGGTGGATCTTGGGCAACACCTGTGTGCCCGCGCAACGGTCGTGTGGTGCCTTGGATCACGACCTCAGTGCTTGAAGCCGGCCGAGGCCAGTTCGTACTGGCAGCGCATGCCCAGCTGCAGGAATTTACGGGCCACGCAGCTTTTCACCTTGGCGACCGACGGGTTCTCGCCGATGCACAGCCGGCGGACGTCGCCTTCACAAGCGGCGCGCAGCTTCGGCGTCACCTCTTTCGGCAGTTTGATCTCCTCGCCCGTCGAGACCGACGGCAACGCGCCCAGCGTTACGGACACGGCGGCGATGGCGATGATGGTTAGCTTCATGGACCCAACCCCACTCGATTTTCAGAAGCGCGCTGCGTCGCACAACAAGCTAGGACGAAAAAAGGCCGAGCGTCATTGATGAGACATAAAACTACAACACTTTGAGTTTCGGGGTTGAAACATTGCGCACGGTTACCGTCGGCGGATGGTCTCGGCCGCGATCATGAGTGGCCCTGCCGCCAACCCGCTACATCATTGGAGGATAGGCCTATTTCATCGTCGGAATGACGAACTCGGAGCCGGCCCGGATGCCCGACGGCCAGCGCGATGTGATGGTCTTCGTCTTGGTGTAGAAACGGATCGAATCCGTCCCGTGCTGGTTGAGATCTCCGAACCCGGAGCGTTTCCAGCCGCCGAAGGTGTAGTAGGCCAGCGGCACCGGGATCGGCACGTTGACGCCGACCATGCCGACCTGGACCCGGGAAGCAAAGTCGCGGGCGGTATCGCCGTCGCGGGTGTAGAGGGCGACGCCATTGCCGTAGGTGTGTCGGTTGACGAGGTCGAGGGCCTCCTCGTAGTCGCCGGCCCGCAGGATGCCGAGCACCGGCCCGAAGATCTCCTCGCGGTAGATGCGCATGTGCGGCGCGACCCGATCGAACAGGCAGGGGCCGAGATAGAAACCGTTCTCATAGCCCTGCATCTTGAAGTCGCGCCCGTCGACGAGCAGGTCGGCCCCTTCGGCAAGGCCCAGGTCGACGTAGGCGCGCACCTTGTCCAGATGCTGGCGGGTGACGAGGGGGCCGAAATCGGCGTCCTCGCTGGTCGAGGGACCGACGCGGAGCTGGCGCACGCGCGGCACCAGGCGCTCGACCAGCGCTTCGGCGGTGGCCTGGCCGAC
>JBGSQO010000017.1:0-1821 GCA_041738055.1 Filomicrobium sp. | reverse complement strand
TTCCGGAGACGGCGCGCCTCGTCTGCGACATCGCCGCCGATCCAGGGTTTGCCGGCAGTCGGACCCTGCTCGCCGACAGCGCCACCGAACGCGTGGTTCGCGACCTCGACAAATCGGGCGAACTGGCGCGCTACAAGGTCGTGCACTTCGCCACGCACGGCGCGCTTGCCGGCGAAGTGGAGGGCGTCCGTGAGCCCGGTCTGCTGCTGACCCCGCCGGCGACTGCTGAGACCACCGACGACGACGGCTATCTGTCAGCCTCCGAGATCACGGGTCTCAAGCTCGATGCAGACTACCTCATCCTCTCGGCGTGCAATACGGCTGCTGGGGGCGAGACCGGGGGCGAGGCGCTGTCGGGGCTGGCGCGCGCCTTCATCTATGCGGGAGCGCGCGCCTTGGTCGTGTCCCACTGGTCGGTCTACGAGCAGGCGGCAGTGTCGCTGGTCACGACGGCCGCGCGCCGCCTCACGGATGGCAAGACGGGCCGTGCCGAAGCCCTGCGCCAAGCCATGGTCGAAATCATCGAGACCGGCGGGAAAGCCCAGAGCCATCCCGGCTATTGGGCCCCGTTCGTGGTGGTGGGCGAAGGCGGGCGGTAGGCGGTGGGAAACGACCCCGCTGCTGCCGCCACCGCCAGCATCCGATCAATTTACTCGCGCCACCTCGACGAGATTGTCGGAGAAGGTCGGCGCGCGTCCGAGCCCGCACCACTCGTCCGACGAGATCGAGTTGACCGAACCGTCGGAGCGGTTCAGCGAGCGCCAGTAGCCGAGTGTGGCCACGACCACGCCGTTGGGAACGTCGTCGGTCACCTGAGCGACGCCCTCGAAATCGCCGCGCGCATTGAACACGCGTACCGGATCGCCAGCCCGGATCATGCGGGCCTCCGCGTCGGCGGGCGAGATCATCACGAACTGCTCGCCTTGGCCTTTGATCTTGTGCGCCTCGTTGGCATAGCAGGAGTTCAGGAACCCGTGGCTCTTGGGCGAGAGGATATTGAGCGAGTAGAGGCCCGCCTGCGCCGGGTTCGTCACGGGGCTCTCGCGCGGGGGCACGTAGCCCGGCAGCGGATCGACGGGGGTACCGTCCTGATCGCCCTCATGCATCATGCGGAAGGGGCCGGCGACGAAGTTGCGCGTATCGTCCGGCAACAGGAACTGCACCTTGCCGGTCGGCGTCGGGAAGTTGCCGTGGGCGTGCGGGGTGCGGGTCTCGGGTGAGCCGACGTCGATGCGCAGATACCCGTGCTGCTTGAAGTGCTCCATGGTCGCGCCGCCCATCTTGGGATCGTCCCAGTTGATGTAGTGGGCGGCCAACTCGCTGTCGGTCATTCGGAATTGGGGATCGTCGAAGCCCATCTCCTTGGCCAGCAGTCGCCACATCTCAGACGTCGGCAGGCACTCGCCCGGCGGCTCCACAGCCTTCTCGTTATAGGTGAAGTAGAACTGGCCCCAGGACCACATCATGTCCTCGGCCTCGCCCGCCATGGCCGCCGGCAGCACGATGTCGGCATACTTTGCGGTGTCGGTCAGGAAGTGCTCGGCCACGACGGTGAACAGGTCCTCGCGCATGAGACCGGCGACGATCTTGTTGGTCTCGGGCGCCTGGCTGACCGGATTGGTGCAGTAGACGAACAGGCTCTTCAAGGGCGGGTCGAGGCCGAGTTCGCCCGTCAGCGCGCGCCCCAGCCGCAGGTTGTTGATGGCGCGCGTGCCCGGCTTGATCCAGTCGGGTCGCGAGACCTTGGCCCAATCGACCGGGAACTCCCACAGCGGCATCTGCAGGAGACCGCCGCCGACGTGCCGCCAGGAGCCGACGAGA
>JBGSQO010000171.1:0-7154 GCA_041738055.1 Filomicrobium sp. | reverse complement strand
ATAATATGTTGGTATTTTCGCGGCACCCAGCACGTTGCCGGCGGCTTTGAGGTGCGCGCCAATGATCAGCCAGCCGAAGCGGGCGAGGAAGGCAACGAGGCACAGCGTCAAGGTCAGCTGCCAGCGCGGCTCGATGACGAGGCCTTGCGTCAGGTCCTGCCGCGTGTTGAGCGCCAGGATCGGAAAGGCGAGCCCGAAGGCGAACAGCGCTAGGATGCCGGCATCGACGAGCGCCGCGATGATGCCTTTGGGAGGCTCGGCACCGGCCGCAGGGGTGTCGTCTGTGCGGACGGGCGGGCTCATGCTCAGACCTTCTCGACGTCGGGTTTGCCGAGCAGGCCGGAAGGCATGAAGATCAGCACGACGGCCAGGATCGAGAAGGCGGCGACATCCTTGTAGTCGATCGAGAAATAGGCCGACCACAGCGTCTCGATGAGGCCGATGAGCAGGCCGCCGAGTACCGCGCCCGGCAGCGAGCCGATGCCCCCCAGCACGGCGGCGGTGAACGCCTTCACGCCCGGTACAAAGCCGTCGGAGAAGTTGACCACGCCGTATTGGACGAGGAACAGCACCCCGGCGACGGCGGCCAGGCTCGCGCCCATGACGAAGGTCAGCGAGATCGTCCGGTCGACGTCGATGCCCAGCAGGGCGGCCATCTTGCGGTCCTGCTCACAGGCCCGTTGCGCGCGGCCCAGCGGCGTCTTCTGCACCACGTACCAGAAGGCGGCGAGCAGCACGGCCGTCACCGTCATGATCAGCACCTGCTTCCAGGCCACCGTCACCGTGCCGTCGAGGACAGGGAACGAGAACCCGCCGTCGATGATGGGCGGGATCGACTTGTTGCGCGGGCCCTGCACGAGCTGCACGAAGTTGACGAGGAAGATCGACATACCGATCGCCGAGATCAGCGGGGCGAGCCGGAAGGAGCCGCGCAACGGCCGGTAGGCAACGCGCTCTATCACCCAGCTCCACAGCGAGGTGAGGACCATGGCCAACAGCAGCACGAGGAACAGGGCAATCGCGACACCGGCCGCGCCGATCGCCGCCGAGATCATCAGAAACAGGATGAGCGCGATGAACACCGACAACATAAACACGTCGCCATGGGCGAAGTTGATCATGCCGATGATGCCGTAGACCATCGTGTAACCGATGGCGATGAGCCCGTAGACCGAGCCCAGCGTCAGTCCATTGATCAGCTGCTGGAAGAGGTATTCCATGGCCGTCCGTCGGTTGCCGGGTATCCCGCGTGCAGTCGTCCGACGTTCATAGAAGCCCTGCCGCGGCCAGGAAAGCCGGAACTTCAGGCATCGGCCCGTGATGCACAGGGTGTGGCGGGAAAGGTTCTAGGTTCGAGGTTCTAGGGGTTAGGTTGTCGCGTGTTGGGCAAAGGGGACAACCAGAAACCTAACGCCTGAACCTGAAGCCTAGAACCTAACACCTCGAACCTGACCCCTGCCCTTACAGCACGTTGTGGGAGCCGTCACAGAAGGGCTCGTCGTCGGTGGCCTTGCAGCCGCACAGATTGAACGTGCCGGTGCTGGGGGCCACGAAGCGCATCGGCTCGATGCCGGTGTCTTTGTGAGCTCCGTCGCAGAACGGCTGCTTCTGCGAGCGACCGCAGCGACAGTAGAAGTAGGCCTTGCCCTCTTGAAGCTCGACCTGAAACGGTCCCTTCTGGGCGATGACGGGGTCTGCAGCCACGGGCGATCTCCTCGACTGATCTAGAACTCAATCCATTCTGGCGGGGGCAACCGATCGGCGACCACTCCCCGGGGTGACGACAGAGGGTTATCGGCGCCCGCGTCCGGCAGCAAGAACCTGGATCAATTCCAGGATCGACACAAACCGTCCGGACGAACTGTCGCCTGAGCCCCGCCCCGGTCGCGGCAAACGAAAGCGCCCGGCTGGACCAGCCGGGCGGAGCATCTGTGCGGACGCCGGATCGGTCGGCGGCACGGACTTTGGATCAGCCGGCCGTGATAGCGACCTTCTCGACCGTCTTGGTGCCGTTGTCCTCGGTCCAGGTCATCTCGAGATCGCCCGAGGCGGGAACCTTGAAGAAGAACGCCAGATAGGGGTTCGCCGAGATCCCCTGGCGCAGCTCGGCCGAGAAGACCTCCTTGCCGCCGAACGTCGCCGTGAAGGCGTTGATCAAGTTGCGCGGGATCGGCTTGCCGTCCTTGTCCTTGCGGTTGCCGGTCTCCATCACGTGGGAGATCAGCGTCTTGACTTCGACGACGTCGCCTGCCTTCGGCTTGTCGGGAACGATCTTGATGCGGGGTTTTGCCATGATGCTTCAGTCCTTCTCGATTAGCCGCCGCAGCCGCCGATGGTGACCTTCACGGTCCGCTTGCCGATCAGGAACGAGCCGTTCGACAGCTCGGCGATCGTCACGATGTCCTGGGTCTTGGCAAGACGCATGCGCCCGGAAATGGCTGCTTTGCCCGACGCCGGCGTGAACTTGAAGGAGGCCACGATGGGCTGCGGATTGCCGTTGGACAGGACGTGGACGGCCTTCACATAGTCGGCGTCGGTCATCGCGCTTTCGACGGCGACCGAGAACGGGACGGTGTTACCGTTCTCTGCAATCTCGGGAAGGTCGATGGCGACCTTGCCTTCGGTCGGCTTGGCCTCACCGAGGATCTGCTTCATGGCGGCATCGAAGTCGGCAGGCTCGCCGGCCGCGAACGCAGTCGACGGCAGGCCCGAAACCAGTGCGAGGATCGCCGCGGCCGAGCCTGCGCCGACGACGAACTCGCGCCTGTCGAGCACCTCGAGGTTCAGTCTAGTTTTCATGTGTGTACGTCTCCTTCCCCCAACTCGTCGGTTGTGACAGTCTGACGGAGCCTTGCTGCAGACGGCGACAGCTGCTCGCCTCCACACCGGTATCTCGCTCAAATCGTGAGAAGTCCGTCAAGCCTTCGCAGGTGTGTGGCGCTTTCGTCGCGACGCTTCTTGCTGCTTAAAAAAAAGCGTAGCATATTCGAATTCCCGAATGCAATTGTGTATCGTGGGCCGCGCGTCTGTGCGCTCTCGGCAGGTGAGGGACCGGCCGGCACAGGGCTGGGACGCGAAGAGGGGACGGGGGCGCTTGGAGCATCAGCCGAAAGTCGAAAGAGGTTGTCACACTGCAATCTCGTTTGCACGTCACATCGTCGTCTGGTTCGTGATGGGATCAGCGATCGGGTTCGGTGCGGCGCATGCCCTGGCCGCCGATGCCCTGTCGAGCCGCTTCGAACTCATCATGGTCGAAGAGCCCGGCTGCGGCTACTGCCTAGCTTGGCATAGGCAGGTCGGACCGGGCTACGGCAAGAGCAGCGAAGGGAGCCGGGCACCATTGCGGACCGTCGACATCAGATCGCCAGCGGCCAAGGCACTGGGTCGGATCGTCTACACGCCGACGTTCGTGCTCGTAGCCCGCGGCGGCGGCGAGGTCGGGCGGATCGTCGGTTATCCGGGCGAGGAACTGTTCTGGGGGCAGATCACACGATTGGTTGCCAAGGCAGAGCGAGAGTGGCCTGAAGATTCAGGCCAGCGAGCCGGGCTGTCGCCACGAGCGAGCGCCGCGGGTTCGGAGGGCGAGCAGCCGAGGTGAGCAAAGGGTCGAGACGGCGGTGATCTCACCTCTGTCATCGATCCCAAGAGCAAAGACGTCCAGACAGGACGCCATGGGCCAAAAGTAGTCGAATGTCGAAAGATCATCACAGGGAGAACGTTATATGAAGGACCTCAACAGGAGGGAGCTCGGCGCGGTTGCCGGCAAGGCGGGTCTGGTCGTTGCAGGCACCAGCACGTTCGGCAGCTTCGCCATGGGTGCGGGGGCCGCGAAGGTCGTGGTCGTGGGTGGCGGCGCGGGCGGTGCTACGGTTGCGCACGCGGTGAAGAAGAGCGCGCCGGAACTCGACGTCACGCTGGTCGAGGTCAATGCGTCCTACGCGACGTGCTTCTTCTCGAACCTCTACATCGGTGGCCTGAAGAAGTATGACGACATCGTCCACAGCTACGACGGGCTGAAGAAGCTCGGCGTCAAGATCGTCAAGGATTGGGCGACCGGTATCGACGCCGCCAAGAAGACCGTGACGACCAAGGGTGGCACGACGCTCTCCTACGACAAGCTCGTGCTGTCGCCGGGCATCGATTTCAAGTACGACAGCATCGCTGGCTATTCGGCCGAGGCAGCCGAGAAGATGCCGCATGCCTGGAAGGCGGGCCCGCAGTCGAAGCTGCTCAAGAGCCAGCTCGAGGCGATGGCCGATGGTGGCCTGTTCGTCATGGCCGCCCCGCCCAACCCGTATCGCTGCCCGCCGGGCCCCTATGAGCGCCTGTGCATGGTCGCGCACTACCTCAAGACCAAGAAGCCCAAGTCTAAGATCATCCTGCTTGACGCCAAGAATGCGTTCTCCAAGCAGCCGGCGTTCCTGGAAGGCTTCAAGAAGCATTACAGCGACATGATCGAAGTCAACCTGTCGAACGACATCGACAGCTTTGCCGTGGTTCGCGTCGACGCCAAGACGGGCGAAGTCGAGACCAAGTCGGGCCGCAAGGAAAAGGCCGCCGTCGCCAACATCATCCCGGCGCAGAAGTGTGGCGAGATCGCCATCAAGGCCGGCGCGGCAGCCGGCGACTGGTGCCCGGTGAAGCCCGACAACATGGCTTCGACGCTGCTCGAGAACGTGTATGTGCTGGGTGACGCCTCGGTTGCCAACGAGATGCCGAAGTCCGCATTCTCCGCCAACAGCCAGGCCAAGGTCGTCGCCAACGACATCGTCGCCACGCTCGCCGGCAAGCCGAAGTTCCCGGCCCGCTATCGCAACACCTGCTGGTCGGCGCTCGCTCCGGGCGACGGCATCAAGGTCGGCGCCAACTACACGCCGGGCGAGAAGGACGGCAAGCCTGCGCTGGTCGCCAAGGACAGCTTCGTGTCCAAGGCCGGCGAGGATGAGAAGCTGCGCAAGGAGACCTACGACGAGAGCTTCGGCTGGTACTCGGGCATCGTGTCCGACATCTTCGCCAAGAGCGCTTGATCGGCTCCGACCCCAAGTGACGGGTCCGCGAGACTAACGAGGCCCGCCGGAGCGATCCGGCGGGCCTTTTTCGTCTCGGGGCGCGAACCAATCTCGCTGAGTTTATGTGGCTTCGACTGATCTCGCTTCGCGAGCAGCGCGGGGGACGAGCGTGCCCCAAAACTCCCCGTGATGGTTCCAAGGCCTAAGGCCTTGGTGGGGGTCGAGGGGGCAACGCCCCTCGTCTTCACTGGCCGGAGGTACGTGAGCCCAGGTGAGCGCGCAGTGAGATTGACTCGGCCCGGGCCTGCAAAAGTGGCCCAACACCATCTCCTCAAAGCAGAGCCATCAAAAAAAGTAGACGGGTTCGGGGGCTCCTGTCCCTGAGCGGGGTCGTGCCGGAAGGGCGCGTGCGGGTGCCAACCCGAACACACGGCGCGCTTCCGAGCGAATTTGGCAGTAGTTGGCCAATCCGATGCAGCTATCCGCCGCTCGGCCCTCCAGTTGAGGCCGGGCTATTTCGGCTCGATCGAACCAAAATAAATCGCCAGGGCGTTCATCTGGTCGTCCTCGAGGGACTTTGCCACGGAGATCATGGCCGGGTTCTGCCGGGCGCCGCGCTTGTAGGCGGTCAGAGCCGACACGAACTGCTCCTCGTCCCAGCCCACAATGTTGGGAATTCCGTTTTCCGAGCCGTCGATGCGGTGGCACGTCGTGCATTCGCCGGCCAGATACTCGCCGTATGCGCGAACTTGCTCGTCAGCTGCCTTGGCCGACGGCGCGCCAGCGGTCACGAGCGCAGCCAAACACGACCACATCCAGAGCACGCCAGCGAAGCGGCCCCGTCCACTTGACACCATTACTTCCTCCCACATGGACCTCGGGGGGACATATGGCAAGGACCGTTCAGCCCCCGTCCGTTTTCCACCCTAGCCGTTGACGCAACACGCTTCGTCGCTCTCGCCGTCTTTCGCGGCGCTGTCAGAACAATAATGGTTATAGAGCACCTTCACAATCTCGCGCGCGGCCTCGTGAGCGAGAGAGTAGTAGGCAAAATGTCCCTGCCGCTCGACATTGACGAGGCCATGCAACCGCAGATGAGTCAGGTGTTGCGACGTCAAGGACTGGCGCGCGCCGATGGCATCGGAGATTTCCGTGACGGTCTTGGCGTTGTCCATCAGCAGGCACAGGATCATGAGCCGATGCGGGCTACCGATCGACTTCAGCAGTTTCGTGGCCTCGTTGGCGGCCTCTCGCATCGGCCCGAGGAACTCGCCGTCCTCGAACACTTCATCGGCGGCCGGAAGCTCGCTGGCGTTGCTCATGCGTCATTCTTTCACGTCAAGGAAACCCCGGGCGGCGACGACGCTACCCAATGAGCCCGGCCAAGCTGTCGCGGACGGTCCGAGCATCGCCACACGACTACCAGCCTATACAATGGCGGCCGAATCAGACGGGCGCAAGGGCTCGTGACGGTTGGTTGCCGTCGCTCATCACCATCCAAGCAATGCCAAGATGTCGCACCTCAGGACGGCGGACAGGGTACCCGATGCAAACGTGGCGGTCAGCGGCGGTCGTTTGGCGGCTGGCTCGAACCTGCTGTATAGCGTGGCGAACAGCGAAACACGCGCGTCACCCAAGCGGGCGCGAGGTTTTGGGCTGGGTGATCGCGCTCGGTTCCTGGGCCTGGGACAACAGCGTGCGGACTGTCTGGCCAAGCCGGCCCCGCACGATCCTGGGCTGGCGGTAGGTTGACGTTAACGTAAACCGTAGTCTAATCGGCCACGCTTCGAGTTTTTCTTTTCCCTTTGCCGACCCAGGCTCAGTCTGCCGGTTCGACCGCTGGACCCCATCTGCCTGGTGACGATTGAGCCAGCCTGCCATGGAGAGACTGGGAATGACACAAGTGCTGTTCGTGGGGCTCGTGGTCGCGGTCTTCGGCTTTCTGGCCGTCGTGCGCGCTTCCTTGCCGGCCTGGGCGGCCACGGCGGCCGTCATCCTGCTCGTTGCACTGTCAGACGTCATCGTTGCAGGTCCTGCGGCGGGAGGCATCGGCATCCTGGGCGTGCTCGGCATCGCGCTGACGGCCGCACTCATGGTCCTCTCGGTCCGCCCGCTGCGCCGTCTGCTCGTGACACGGCCGGCCTT
>JBGSQO010000130.1:0-7260 GCA_041738055.1 Filomicrobium sp. | reverse complement strand
CGGTCAGGCCGCGATTGCGGACCTTGACCAGCGGCCAGACCAGCACGAGCCGGCCGGCCCGCCGCGCCGTCAGGATATGCAGGCTGGTGTGCGGCCCGGAGCGGTGGGCGGTCGGCGAAACGAGGAAGTGGTTGGCCCAATGCCAGCTCCAGGTGAACGACTGGAACGGCTGGCCCGGCTGTCCGGCCCGCTCGTAGAGTTCGGTCCAGTCGGCTCCCAGGGCATCGAAGGCGTCGCGTGTCGTGACGATGGCCATCTCCAGTACCGAGGGCTCGCGCGCAACCTGACCGTTGGAGCAACCGGCTGCAGCGGCCTCATCGAAGAGCGGCGCGCGTTCGAAGTGGCTGGCACTGTGGAGACGTGTTTGCAGCATGGGCTCCGGCTCGGCTGTGTCGGGGTGGTACGGACCTCCCCAATGCCAGCAACGGGCGTGCCAGTGGCGTCTCTCTAAACGTTGGCGATCTCGAACAGGCTCAGGAGGACCAGGAGGCCAGCCAGCAGGGCCAGAATGGCACGTCCCCGCACGGTGGAAGCCGCCCCGCCGAGCACCAGCATCGACAGGATCGCGCCGGCCGCGATCAGGTTGATGGCCGCGCAGCCGGCGATACCCAGACCTCGGGATGCCCCCGTCGCGCCTTCGATGTAGGTTGCCGCCGCTAATCCGAGAAGGACCGAGCCGAGCAGCCGCGGCCAAAGCCCGCTCGGCGGCTTCGACAACCCGAGCAGATGTGCGGCCGTCAGCGGGAGCAAGAGGAGAACGAGACCGCCCGAACCCTTGAGCAGCGTCTCGACCCACAACAGCTGCTGCACGTCCGCACGCTCCCAGACGGTTGCACTGGATCAATCACTTCGGTTGTCAGAAACCAGCGCGCTCAGCCGAGGCCACCGGTCCGAAGAGGTTGGCGCCCCGCAGCCGCATCAGCGCACCTTGTCGGCTTGTTTGTCCCACCATTCCGTCGTGCCGGTTTTCGGCCCCTTGTCGACGTCGTCGGAGTCGAGGAAATCGAACAAACCACCACCGCCTTCCTTGGCGACTTGCGACGGTGTGAAGTCCCCGGCCAGAGCTCGCGACAGATCGGTCTTGATCATGGCCGTGCGCTGGGCGTTGCAATAGCCGGGATCTTCGGCGGCGGCTCGCGCCACGCCACTGAAGCCGGTCACATAGATCTGCTCCAGCTTGGCGATATCGGCCACCGCCAGCCCCGAAGAGGTCTCGGCTGCGAAGTAGTTGGCCTTGAGCCGGGCCGGATCGAAGTTATAGCCGCACTTGACCGCACGGGCCGCGGTGGTCCCCACGTGGAGTGCCCGATCCGTCGCCGTTGGTCCGGCGGGAGCGCTCGCCGCCGCCGTCTTGGTCTGCCCGCCGAACAACGAGCCCGTCGTGATCCCCGACGCACTGGAGCAGCCCCCCAGCGCGAGCGCTACGCCCACAGCCGTCATCATCCGTGCCGACATCGAAAGGTTCCTTCTCGTCAACCCCGTGACGCATCGAGAAATGCCCGAGGAACAGGCAGGGGTCAACGCCCGAACGGCCGAAGTCCCGACAATTCGTGTTGCAGACAATGTCGGCGGTCCGGAGGCAGACGTTTGTCGCCTGCGGCTCAGCGCATCAATTCGCGGATCGCCCGGTCGAGCCCGTCGAGGCTCATGGGGTACATTCGCCCGCCCATCAGCCGCCCCATGATGCCAATCGATGGCGTCCAAGCCCACTGATCCTCCGGTACGGGATTGAGCCAGACGGCATTGCGCCAAGTCTCGCCGACCCGCCGGATCCAGGTGGCGCCCGGTTCCGGGTTCATGTGCTCGACCGAGCCGCCCACGACGGTGATCTCATAGGGGCTCATCGAGGCATCGCCGACAATCACGAGCTTATAGTCGGACGGGTAGGTGCGCAGCAGCTCGGTCGTCGGGATCGTCTCGCCGTAGCGTCGCGCGTTCTCCTTCCACACCCGCTCATAGATGCAGTTGTGGAAGTAATAGTTCTCGAGATGCTTGAACTCGGAGCGCGCTGCCGAGAACAGCTCCTCGGCTTGCTGGATGTGCCAGTCCATGGAGCCGCCGACGTCGAGCAGCATCAATACCTTGATGGCATTGTGCCGCTCGGGCCTGAGCTGGATGTCGAGATAGCCCTGTCGCGCCGTGCCCCTGATGGTGCCGTCGAGATCGAGTTCACTGGCAGCACCTGAGCGGGCAAACCGCCTCAGCTTGCGCAGGGCGAGCTTCATGGTGCGCGTGCCGAGCTCGCGGGTATCGTCGAAATCGCGGAATTCCCGCCGATCCCAGACCTTGATGGCGCGACGATGCCGGCTCTCGTGCTGGCCGATGCGGATGCCTTCCGGGTTGTAGCCGTAGGCGCCGAAGGGGGACGTGCCGCCGGTCCCGATCCACTTGTTGCCGCCCTGGTGGCGGCCCTTCTGTTCGGCGAGCCGCTGGCGCAACGTCTCCATGATCTTGTCCCAGCCGCCCAGCGCTTTGATCTCCGCCATCTCTTCGGGCGTGAGGTGGCGCTCGGCCATGGCCTGCAGCCACTCTTGGGGGATGGCGACGGCCCCATCCTCGGCCACGCCCTCGGCCATCAGGTCGAGCCCCTTGAATACGGTGCCGAACACCTGATCGAAGCGGTCGAAATGGCGCTCGTCCTTCACGAGGCAACCGCGCGCCAGATAATAGAAGTCCTCGACGCGCCGGCCGGCGATATCGGCCTCGAGCGCCTGCATGAGGGTGAGGTACTCGCGCACGGAAACGGGCAGGCGCGCGGCCTTCAACTCCAGGAAGAACTTGATCAGCATGGCGGCCTCGGTCCCATCGTCGACCGCTTGATCCTACAAGCGGCCGCCCCCAAACGAAAGAAGCCGCCCAAAAGGGCGGCTTCTTCCTGTCCTGGGGGACCGCGTTCGGATCAGAAGTTGATCAGAGCGCCGAACTTCACGAGGTCGAACTCGTCGAGGCTGTTGTTGCCGGCAGCAAGACCAGCGACATTGCAGACGCCGCCGCCGACGTCGCAGTTCACGTCAGCCTCGTAGTGGCGCCAGGCGAGCCACAGCGACATGGCCGCCGCATCGATCTCCTGAACGAAGCCGATGCCGTACTGGTCGAGGTCGGAGCTGTTCACGCCGCCATCGAACAGGCCTGCAGACATCTTGTCGTCGTTCTTGCCGTACTCGCCGTACATGACCGAATGGCCGACGGGGAAGAACTGCTTACGAAGACCGGCCTTGATGTAGTAGTTGTCGCCTTCGGGATTGCCGCGGCCGTTGAGACGAGCCGAAGACGTGACGTCGGGGCTCTCATGACCGTAGGCACCGTAGACGAACAGACCCGTCGGAGCGTGCATGACGAACGCGCCGATCTGGAGGTGCGAAGCGTCGAGACCGCCATTGGCCCGCGAACCCGCGTTCACGCCAGCGCCCGGCGAAGTCTCGTCGGTGCTCTGCACGTAGGCGATGGCAGCGGCGAGCTTGAAGCCGCTGAACTCGCCGGCATAACGAGCCGAAAGCGCCCAGATGTCGTCCTCACCCCAAGAGGCCGACGCCGCGAACCCACCGAAGGTCGGCGTGTCGTAGCGAATGTTGTTGTTGGGGTAGCCATCGCAGTCCGCAGCAACTGCGCCGCCGACCGGATGACAGTTGGCGAGACCACCCCAACCGGAACCGACGATGGCGCCGTTGCGACGCAGCGCGAAGCCCTGCATGTCGTACAGAACGTAGTTGGCCTGAACCAGCGAGCCCGAGCCGTCGACGATGATGGCCTGGTTGTCAGCAGCAGACGACTGCTGGCCGAGGCTGACGCGACCGTAGTGGTTCGACTTCAAGAACCAGTAGGCGCTCTCCAACGACAGCACCTGACCATTGCCGGTCTGGACCAGACCGAACACGTTGCCGCCGTCGTCGGTGTTCTGGCTGACGCCGAGCGAGTCGTTGTTCATCGCCTCGATCTTGAGGACGAAGCCGGCCTCGAGGTCCGAGTTGATCTGGGCCTTGCCAGAGAAGGCGACGTGCGTGCCGATCGAGACCGAACCCGTGTCGGTGATGTAGACGTTGCTCTCTTCGCCGTCGTCCCAGACGATGATCTGCTGGGCGACGAAGCCCGACACCGTCAGGGACACCTTGCGGTTGCCCTTGCGGACCGTCGTGGCCTCGAGTTCGGCAATCCGCTCTTCGAGGTCTGCGCAGCAATCTCCCCCGAGATCCGCTGCCGATGCGCCAGTGGCAAGTCCGCCTGCGAGCAGGCCGGCCGCCATCAGGGCGCTCAGGCTGATATTCTTCATGAACCGTCTCCTAGTCAGCGTTGGCTTCAAGATGGCGGACGCCTTAGTACACAACGCGAATACGAGCCGCGCTCTTTCAGACGCGGCACGTTTGAACCGTGCGGTGTGCCGCTCGACCTGGAGACTCTGTGATTCTCGGTTGCCCTACAATTCATCAGGGCGGTCGGAGAAATGGGCAGGAGTTGTGTGTGTCAACAATGCAACGTGAAGCGATTACGCACAGTCGGCGACTTATCAGGTTTGATGATCTATCAAACTGTAATCATTTGAAAAAATCTGTATCACGCTGAGCGACTGAGGACCTAGTCTGCGCTGCCCGGACTGTGGACGGTCGGGGGGCGACGCGGTGGAAATCCTCGCCTTGCGGGTGGTGAGTCGGACGTCGACGTGTCGTCTGATGCAGATCAGTCACAGCTGTTCAGATGGTCGTTGGACCTTCGGGGGGCGCCGCCAGGTGCGGCAGACTGCCTGAGTTCGGCGACTTGTGCACCGTTCAGTTGGCGACCGTTGGCGCCGATCGCCGCAGGCGGACGCTACGGGCAGTACGGCCAAACAAGCAAAAGGGCCGCCCCGAGGGACGGCCCTTTCGATAATGAAGCTGGACGTTCGCGAAAGGCTTAGAACGCGATGAGAGCGCCAGCCTTGATCACGTCGAAGTCCTCGAGATCGCCCGTCGAGCCGCCGTTGTCCAGGCCGAGACCCGCGCAGCTGCCGGCACCGATGTCGGCGCAGGACACCTCGGCCTCATTATGGCGCCAAGCGAGCCACACCGACATGGCAGCGGCGTCGATGTTCTGGACGATGCCCACGCCGTACTTCTTCATCTCGGACGTATTCACGCCAGCGTCGAACATGCCGGCAGTGAAGGTGTCGTCCCACTGGCCGTACTCACCGTAGAGGGTGGTCGAGCCGAGCGAGGTCCACTTCTGCTTGATACCGGCCTTGCCGTACCACATATCGCCGTCGGGATTGGCCTTGCCAGCGCCGCGAACCGAGGCCGTGGTCTCGTTCATGGCCGTAGCGTAGGCACCGTAGGCGAACAGGCCGGTCGAGACATGCTCGATGTAGCCGCCAGCCTGGAAGTGGCCGACATCGAGGCCGCCGTTGGCAGCGCCGCCAACCAGCACGCCCGTGCCACCCTCATCCGAGGTCTCGTGGTAGGCAGCGGCGGCAGCGAGCTTGAAGCCGCTGAATTCGCCAGCCCAACGACCGGACACGGCCCAGCTGTCATCCTCGCCCCACGACGTCGAAGCAGCGAAACCGCCGAAGGTCGGGGTGTCGTAGCGGACGTTGTTGTGGGGGACGCCGTCGCAGTCACCGAACGCGCCGCCGTAGGCATTGAGGCCCTGGCAGTTGGCGAGGTGACCCCAGACGAAGCCGGTCGAGTTGCCGGCCACGCCGTTGCGGCGGACGAAGAAGGCGTTGGTATCGTACAGAACGTAGTTGGCCTGCACGAGCGAGCCCGAGCCGTCCGGCAGGATCGCCTGGTTATCGGCGGCCGACGACTGCTGGCCGACGCTGATGCGGCCCATCGACTCGCTCTTCAAGAACCAGTAGGCGCTCTCCAGGCCGATCGGGCCGCGCGAACCGGTGAGCAAGGCCTGCGCGTTGCCACCTGGATTGAGGATGCCTTCGTCACTGCTCTGGCTGACCAGCAGCGAGTCGTTGTTGATGACTTCGAGCTTGATGACGAAGCCGGCCGACACGTCGGACGTGATCTTGGCCGAACCGCTCAGGGCGAAGTGGGTGCCGATCGAGACCGAGCCCGTGTCGGTGATGTAGACGTTGCTCTCTTCGCCGTCGTCCCAAGCCATGACCTGCTGGGCGACGAAGCCCGAGATCGTCAGCGAGACCTTGCGGTTGCCCTTACGGACCGTGGTGGCCTCGAGTTCGGCGACCCGCTCCTCGAGATCGGCGCAGCAATCTCCCCCGAGATCCGCTGCATTCGCGCTTCCGACCGTGAGGCCACCCATGAGGAGGCCGGCGGCAGCGAGCGCGCTGAGGCTGTACTTGTTCATTTGTCCCATCTCCCGTCTACTGACCCAAAGCGCGGAGCACGCGGCCGACGCACATTGAGACTTTCGCAACTCCCGGCAGGTCGGCGTCTCAACCCGAAACCCTGCTTCGATGGGGACAATATGCAGAATACCCGTGCCCAAGAAATCGCCTTGGCGGTCGGAATCAGGGAAAAGCGCTGGATTGTGGCGACTCTGCAACGGCTGTCATATTCGGCAACACTGATACGAAGGTCGCGGAGACGCATCCTGCCGCCGAAAATATCACGACGTTCAGCTAGTTGTCGCGCTGATCCAGATCAGGCCGGCTGGCGGGTCGCGCAGCTAGTCCAGGTTCTCGGGACGCTCATCACTCTTGCGCCCCCACACCTTCTTTACAACCGTAGATGGGCGCATGTCGGGGAACGCCTCATAAAAGATGTGGCGGGCGCGCGGCGGGCTTGCCTCGATGAACGGGAGCGGCCGGCAGATGGCAATGGCGGCAACGCCGAGCCGGGCCGTCATGGCGCCGTTGAACGCGCCCTCGCCCAGGCGAGCGGAGAACCGGCGCAGGAGGTCGGTGCCGAAGAACTGTCCCCAGATGTCGTCGGTTAAAGCGACGACCCCGGTCGCCGCGATATGCCCGATGATCCAAGCAAACAGGCGCAGACCGCCGAGAACGCCCGGACTGCCGCCATAGGCCGCCGCCAGCCGCCGCACCATGCGCAGGTTCTCGATCAGGACGAAGATGACGACGATGAAGGCGATCGGCACGACGGCGGACACAACGCCGACACGCCGGGCTGACTGGTAGACGACGCGGCGGGCCTCGGCATCGGCGGTTGCCAGGAGAACGCGGTCGGCAAGGCCCAGCAACTGATCGGCGCCCCGCATATGACGTTCCTCCTCGCGGAAGCGCTCCAGGCCCCAGCGCAACTCCCGCTCGGTGGCAGCCGTAGTTTTCAACCGGCGCACGACGCTGCGGGCCAGTGCCTCGTC
>JBGSQO010000110.1:0-2680 GCA_041738055.1 Filomicrobium sp. | reverse complement strand
GTTCGCGTGCGCGCGCGACAGGAAGGCCTGCAGCGTGATGACGAGGATCAGCGGGAGCGCGAAGGCGAGCAGCAGGCGGTCGGACTCGGGCAGGCGCACCCGCGTTGCGCGCCATGCAATCATCAGGAGGGCGCCGAACAGGATCGGACCGAACACGCCGAACTGGGCGCCGAAGAACTCCAGCGCCTTGACCGGATGAAACAGCGCGCCACCCCATTTGGCATTGTCGGCAGTGTGCGAGAAGGTCGCGAGCTTGTTGCCGAGGTTCCAAACGAGATTAGGCGCGATGACCAGCAGGGCGACGGCCAGAGCGCCATACAACCTTCGGTCGCGCAGCAGCCAGCGGCGCTCGGGCGTGGCGATCAGATAGACCGCAAGGCAGGCGAGGAACCAGGCCATGGCGTACTTGGCATTGAGGCCGAGGCCGAGGCTCGCCCCCAGCATTAGCGCCGGCCACCAGGTGTCCGGTTCGGCCTTCGTGTCGATCAACCAGACCAGCGCCAGCAACGCCAGAGCCCAGAACAGCAGCAAGGGCACGTCGGTCGAGATGATGCCGGCGGAGACCGAGATGCCGGGCAGGCTCGCGAAGGCGAGGGCAGCCAGCACGCCCGTCCGCAGGTCGTAGAGGCGGCGGGCGAGAGCAAAGACGGCGAGTGCCGTCAGGGTGTGCAGAATGGGAGACGGCAGGCGGATGCAGAACTCGCTGTCGCCGCATGTGGCGGTCGCAAGCCCGATGATCCAGGCGATCAGCGGCGGCTTGGAATAGTAGCCGAACGCCGGCTCGGTGCTCCAGAACCAATATTGCGCCTCGTCGAAGAACAGATCCGTCCCGTTGGCGGCCAGCGCCAGGACGCGGATGACGAGCAGCGCGGCAAGGCCGGCCAGCAGCAGGCGAATCCAAAGCCGCTCGCTCGTCGGGCTCGGGCGCTCGGCGTCCTTTCGCATCGTGCGGGTGTTCCCTCGTGTTCTGATGGCCGCCGCGATTGGTGTGGATCATCGCGGCCGAGCGCCCTCGTCGGGGCCGAACCAAGCCCGATCGGCCGGACATTTGCAAACCGGTTTTTTGCGGCGGTCGCGCGACCTGATCGCCTGCCTTATTGCTGCCCGCCCGGCCCGTGCTATGTGGGGAGCGACACGAGCGCCCGATTCCAGCAAGACGCTGCCTCTTGCGCCTTCCGACACTCGTTCCGCGATCCCGGCTCGGGGGCCGGGAGGCCGGAAGGCGAAGGGTTGTTGTTTGCGCCTTCCGACACTCGTTCCGAGCGCCGGCCGGAAGGCGCGTCGGGTCGAGAGGTAGGCCAGAGCGTCTTCGGGTTGGTCATCAGGGAGGTCTCATGCGCATCACTGTCGTCATTCCGGCTCTGAACGAGGCCGGCAACATCGGCAGGCTCGTCGCCGAGACCTACGAGCACGTGCCGGCCGATACGCTGGCCGAGGTGATCGTCGTCGACGACGGCAGCGACGACACGACCCCCGACGAGATCAAGGCGATGATCGCCGCTGGCCGTCATCCGGGACTGCGCCTGCTCCGCCACAAGAGCCGGTCGGGCCAGAGCACGGCGCTGCGCACGGGCGTCCTGGCGGCCACAAGCCCGGTCATCGCCACCATGGACGGCGACGGTCAGAACGATCCGCGCGACATCATGAAACTGGTTGCAGCGCTCGGCGCACCGGGTTCCGACGGGCCGGCGCTGGTCAATGGCTGGCGGACGGAGCGCAAGGCGGAAGGCTCCAAGCGCTGGGCCTCGCTCGCCGCCAACAAGATCCGCGACTTCGTGCTGCGCGACGACTGCCCGGATACCGGCTGCGGCATCAAAGTCTACTGGCGGGAAGTGTTCTTGCGCCTGCCGTTCTTCACGAGTATGCACCGCTATCTGCCGGCGTTCTTCCAGACCTACGGCCACAAGGTCGCCTACGTGCCGGTGAACGACCGGCCGCGGCAGGTCGGCGTCTCGAAGTACAACAACCTCAATCGCGCGCTGGTGGGCCTCTACGATCTCGTTGGCGTGACCTGGCTGAGGCGGCGGACGCGGGTGCCGGTGATCGTCGAGGCCTTGCCGGAGGGCCGGCAGGTCGCCGATCTCGCCTCGAGCCTGCGGGACGCCTCGCTGCGGGACCGGCGCGGCTGACGGATGCGCTGGAGCCTGCCTGGTTGGGACAGTACGGGCAAGACGGACGGGACAGACCGGAATGCAACGCCTGCGAACGCTCTTGAGCGACCTCAACATGAGCGCGGTGCGCAGCACGCTTGGCGTGACCGTGGCCCTCATCGCGTTCTCGCTGGTGTTCGTCGCCCTGGCCAGCCTGATCGGTCTCGATGAAAACGGCATCCTCAGCCAGACCTTCCACACTTACGAGCACAGCGCGTGGGCTTTGCCGATCGTGGCGCTCGCCTTCACGGTCGCCTCGTTCACGGGCGCGCCCCAGTTCCTGCTGATCATCGTGGCGGTCGCCGCCTTCGGGCCGATGATGGGGTTCGTCTACGCCTATTTCGGTACGCTGTTCAGTGCGGCGGTCAATTTCTTCATCGCGCGTGCGGTCGGGGCCGATTGGCTGCGGGCGCGCGGCTGGAAGGGCATCGACGGCCTCACCCGGCTGGTTGGCCGCAACGGGTTCATGGCGTCCCTGCTGGTTCGGCTCGTGCCGTCGGCGCCGTTCGTCGTGGTCAACATGGCGCTGG
>JBGSQO010000010.1:0-5656 GCA_041738055.1 Filomicrobium sp. | reverse complement strand
GGGCCTGGGCGACCTCCTCCGTGGTCTTCCTGCGGGGAGCGGGTCGCGGGGGGATCCGCTCGAGGTAGGTCCGGGCAAGGCCCAGCGCCCGGTCCGGGTCGAAGTCGCCAACCAGGACGGCGGTGATGTTCCCCGGGGAGTAGTTGGCGGTGAAGTACCCCTCGAGGTCGGCCCTGGTGAGCCCCTCGAGGTCGGCCGGCCAGCCGATGACCGGGTGGCGGTAGGGGCTCGAGGTCCAGAACATGGCGTCGAAGGCCTCGAGGTGCTCGGCGGCGGGGTCGGATGCCACGGTGAGCCGTCGCTCCTCAAGCACCACGCTCAGCTCGGCGGAGAAGTCGCGGAACACCGGTTCGACGAGGCGGTCCGACTCGAGCCAGAACCAGAGCTCGAGCGCGCCCGCCGGCATCGTCACGACGTATGCGGTGAAGTCGTTGCTGGTGAAAGCGTTGCTGTCAACGGCGCCGTGGGCGGTGTAGATCGCGTCGAGCTCGTCCCGCACCTGGAGCGGCTCGAGCTCGGCGAGCAGACGGCGGCGCTCCGCTTCCAGCTCGGTCAGGAGCGGGGTGCGGCTCTCGAGCGCCGCGCTTGCGAGATCGCACGGCGCGCCGAGACGTTCGCCAGCGCGATCTCCGAGGAGATCGGCTCGCCCATCGACTTTTCCCGTGCGCATCAGGTCGCGCGCGCCCAGGCTCATCTCGCCGACATCATCACGGCCGCCGGCAGGCTGACCGTCGACGAGCCGATCGCACCCGAGCACGCGCATGACCGCCTTCTCTACGAGCCGATTGGCGTGGCCGGGCTCATCACGCCGTGGAACTGGCCGCTCAACCAGATCGTCCTGAAGGTCGCAGCCGCCCTGGCGGCCGGTTGCACCATGGTGTTGAAGCCCTCGGAACTCAGCCCGCGCACCGGCCTGCTGTTTGCCGAGTGCGTCGATCGGGCGGCACTTCCCCCTGGCGTTTTCAATCTCGTCAATGGAGATGGGGCGACCACCGGAGCCGCACTCGCAGCCCACCCGGGCGTCGATATCGTGTCCTTCACCGGCTCGACGGCTGCCGGCCGCAGCATCGCCGTCGCTGCAGCCCAGGGGTTCCGGCGCTCGATCCTGGAACTCGGCGGCAAGTCGGCGAATATCCTGTTTGCCGACTGCGATCTGGAAACCGCGGTGCGTCAGGGGCTCGCCCACTGTGTCCGTAACGCCGGGCAGTCCTGCAACGCGGCCTCGCGCATGCTGGTCGAGGCCGACGTGTACCGCGAGGCCGTGAAGATCGCTACCGATGCGGCGAGGACCCTTGCCATCGGTCCCCCCGACAGTCCCGGCTCCCACATGGGTCCGCTGGTCTCGCGCCGGCAGTTCGACCGGGTGCAGGACCTCATTCGATCCGGTCTTGCGGACGGCGCCCGTCTCGTTGCCGGCGGGCCGGGGCGACCGGATGGCTTGGAGCGCGGCTTCTACTGCAGGCCGACGGTGTTTACCGACGTAGCCCCTGGCCTGCGGATCGCGCGCGAGGAGATCTTCGGGCCGGTTCTCGTCATGATGCCGTTCGCCGACGAGGCCGAAGCCATTCGGCTGGCCAACGATACGCCTTATGGGCTTGCCGGCTACGTGCAGACGGCCGATCCCGCACGCGCACGCCGCGTGGCGGAAGGCCTGAGGGTTGGCATGGTGCAGGTCAATGCCAGGAGCCGGGCGCCGGGTGCTCCGTTCGGGGGCGTCAAGCAGTCGGGCTGGGGCCGTGAGGCGGGGCTGGCCGGCATTCGCGCCTTCCAGGAGGTGAAGTCCGTCAGCGGCATCGGGCCGCCTGCCGAGAGATAGCGACGGTCAAGAAAAGCGGGGCGTGCTCGTTCAATGGCCGGTCCTTCAGCGGCCCGTGCTTCAATGGTCCATCCGTCAGCGACCGGGCGTCATGACTTCGATCGCCATTTTCCAGCGCACGTGCTTTTCGCGCTCCTTGACCCAATAGGCCTTCAGCGCATCCCCCGACAGCAAGTCGCCGGCCAAGCTGTTCTTCTTGCGATAGGCCTGCCAGTCGGCGCCGTCGAACAGCCTCTTGAACAGGTCCTGGTAGAAGCCGATCGCCTCCGCGCTCATGCCCGGTGCGCCCACGACCGAGCGCTGCATGAAATAGTGGAAATCCATGCCGGTCTCGCGCAGCGTCGGGATCGCGATGAACTCGCCGAGCCGTGCGGGCGTGATCGCGACGATCGGTTTCACCTTGCCTGCGGCGAGCAGTTTTGCGGTCTCGGAGGGGTTGTTGACGGTCGAATCGGCGAGCTTGTCGGCGAGCTGCTGGGCAACCTCGCCGCCACCCTTGAAGGATGTGTAGGTCATCTGCAGGCCGTAGGTCGCGTTGAGGAACTCGGTCAGGAGATTGTCCTCGGCTCCGGTGCCGGTGCCGGCCATGACCCACCCCTTGCCCTTCTCGCGCGCCGCCCTGACGAAGTCGTCGATCGACTTGATGTCGGTGCGATCGGCGTGAACCCATAGCAGAAAGACGTCCTCGGCGAGCCGGGCAAGCGGCGTGAAACCGGTCACGTCGATCTTTAGGTCCGGCTTGTCCATCGGGGTCGTGTAGAAGCTGTTGAGTGTGAACAGGATGGTGTGGTCGTCCCCGCGCCGCTTCTGCAGTTCGACGAGAGCATCGCCGCCCGAGTTCCCGGGGATGTTGAGGATTTCGATGGGAACGGAGGCGAGCTTATTCTTCTCGATGAGGTCGGCGAGAAACCGCGCGGCGTTGTCGGCGCCACCGCCCTTGCCCGCCATCACGATGAAAGCAATCGGCTTGGTCGGCGTCCACTGTGCCAGCGCGGGGGCTGCGAGCGCCAGCAGGACGGCCAGCCCGATCAGCATACCGCCGAGTGCCGCCGAAATTGCCCGCACCTGCATCATGTCACGCTGCTCCTTGGTTCATGCCGCATGAGAAGGGCGCAGTTCGGTGCGGTCGGCCCAATTGCCCGAAAGGTCCATGGGGTGCTGCGCAAACGCTGTCCCATCATGGGCGTTGGGCGGAAATGTGCCGTCACGACGCGGCAGGGCCAGCGACGGACGACGCTAGTGTCCCGTCTCCGAAGTTCGCCTCCACTCTGCGGCAAACGCCCGAGCGAACTTCGGCGACAAAGGGACACTAGAATCATAGAGTTGCTAGTGTGAATCAGATTCAGAAGTTCGCTTGGAACCTAGCTGCAGGTGGTGGCGAACTTCTGAATCATCACACTAGCCCTGCCGGGTCGCATGAGCCTCAGCGCAGCCAGACCTCGACGCGGCGGTTGAAGTTGCGGCTCTCGGGGGTATCGTTGCAGGCAACGGGAGCCAGCTCGCTATAGCCCTTGACCAGAGCACCGGAGAACCCGGCGGCGCGAAGCGCTCCTTCGACGGCCCGTGAGCGCTGGACCGAAAGACGCAAGTTCGCGCCGTAGGAGCCGACGGCATCGGCAAACCCCAACAACAGAAGTTCGCGCCCCTTGTAGGGTGACGACTGCATGAGCGAGGCGAGGGCGCGAATATCCTGCTGAGCCTTGTTGTCGAGGTTGGCCGAGCCGATCTCGAAACGGAGCGTCGTGCTCAGCCGCTCCGCCTTGGAGATGTCGGTGATCAGCGTGCGCATGGACGCCAGGTCGAAGTCCTCGTTCCGGGCGTTGAGTGCATAGGCGATGCGCGAGCCCTGGTCCTTGAAGGACAGCGTCTCCGGCTTCTGGTCGACGAAATCGGTGGCGGCGATCACCGGCTGGGCGGCATCCGACAGCGCGAAGTCCAGGATGTTACGGCCGAGCGCGGATTTCGGCGTCCCTGCCGTGTAGAGATACAGACGGCGCGTCAGCGGATACTCTTCCGTCTTCATAGAGAACTTCGTCGGCCGGGTGATCAGCCCGCACGCCGATTCGATGTTCAAGGCCTTGGCGTTGCGCAGGTAGGCGATACCGACGAAGCCGATGCCTGAGGGATCGGCAGCCACCCAGTCGGATTGCTCGGAATGGTTCTCGGTGCGCTTCGCTGCTGCTGTCAACTTCAGCTTGCGGGGCTTCATGACGAGTTGATCGAAGGTTTCGAACGTGCCGTTGGCATCTTGCGGCGAATAGACCTTGATCTTGCCGGCTGGCAGGCCGAGTTCGGACCAGTCCGTGATCTGCCCGGCGAAGATCTTGGCGGCGTTGTCGATCGATATGGAAACCGCCGGATTGTCGGGACCGACGATGACGGCGAGGCCGTCGAGGCCGATGATGTGCTCGTTCGTCGGTGCCGTCATATCGCCGAGGCCGAGGGCTCCCAAACGCTGGACCTCCTCCGGCTTGATGCGGCGCGAGGACATGCCGATTTCCGCCGAGCCCTTCTCCAGGGCTTCGAAGGATGTCGTGGAGCCGTGGCGGGCGAGCTTGGCGGTGGCGACGTCGCGGCCACTGCGGTCGATCATCTTGATCTCGATGTCGAGCGGATTGGTGCCGACGATCTTGGTCGTCTGCAATCCGGCGCTCTCGGCGTAGGCCTCGATCAAGGCGGGCATCATCGCATTGCCGATGGTATTGGAGCCGGCGATGGCGATCTCGCCACCGGCTGCGCCGCCCCGGCCGCCGACCGGTGCCAGCAGCGCGACCGGCGTTTTTGGACAATTGGGGCTGAGGCAGTCGAAGCGGTCGGCCTCGATCGTCAACTGGCCGAAGACAGGCGAGACGACGAGATAGCGCTTGCCGTCGAACGACTTCAACTCGCCCGACACCTCGAAGCCGCCCCCTTTGAGCTGTAGCTTGATGTCCTCGGCGGCCGCCCCGGGCGGCAGGCCAGCCGCCACCATAGCGGATGCCAATATGGCGCCGCCCCATTTCCACACGCCAGCCATCTCCGTCACTCCTCACTCACAGATGGTCGCCACAGCAGAAGATTTCGACGTGAGCCCGTCCGCTCAGCGTCGAATCCGCAAATCCCCGATCGTGTAGGCCAAATGCCGTTGAATGGCGTCGAGCGCGACCCCACACGGCACGCTGGAGAACTGCAACCGTTCGCTTTTCGCCTCGCGGCCCTCCAGCATCCGCACGACCGTGTAGTCGAGTTCGGCATGCTTGCCGGCCCCACACGTCTCGCCGCTGGGCGTGTTGCCGCGCGTCTTGTAGTCGACCTCGAGGCGTATCACACCCGAGGCCTGCTCGGGGACATGGATGAACGTGTAGACCTCGAGGCTTTCGCCTAGCACATCACCCTCGGAGGCGCTGCTGATGAAGCCGCGACCGCGCTTTGCGCCATTGCCGACCTCGGCGAGGATCGCCTCGGCAGTGGCAGGAGCAATCGACCAGACATGCCCCTTGCCGCCCCGTGTCGCCACATACTCGAAGGCGTGCAGGTCGAGGTCGACCGGTGCATTCCAGATCAACGCGACCTTGGTGATCCCGGTCAGGTCGGTGGCCGGCAGGGCCAGCGGCGCCGATACGTTGTCTGCGAACACAACACTGGCGCGCTCGCTGGTCCCCAGGAACAGGTCGAGCAGGACGTCGAGCTTTCCGTCGGGATCAAGCTTGCGCGCAAAGACGTGGCTTCCGTACCGGATGTTCACTGTCTCGCCGGCGCGGCAGCGCGAGGCGATGTCGAGCTTCAGGCGGCCCGCCGGCAGCGGCTTGGTCGTCAGCGTGAATGAACCGGTCGCGGGACAGCGCCCCTGGCCGGTCGGGA
>JBGSQO010000089.1:0-1586 GCA_041738055.1 Filomicrobium sp. | reverse complement strand
GCGCAATTCGCCATCCGGCTCGAAGCGCGCGGCCGCAACGACCAGCTGTTCTCGCCCATCAGCGGCGCGTCGATCGCGGAGGGGCCGTTCCTCGACGAGGTGGCGGATGCCTACCGCCAGCGCGAGACGTTCGCTGGCCAGTTGGTCATGACCTTCGCGCAGTCCGACGTGCGCAGCTTCGGTGAGCGGCATTGGGCGACGCTGGCCGATCTGGCGGACCTCGGCTTCCGCTTCGGTATCGCGGCCGTCACCGATCTCGACATGGATTTCGAGGAGCTGAAGACGCAGGGGTTCGACTTCGTCAAGCTCGACGCGGAGATATTCCTCGAGGGCCTGCCGCTCGGACAGGCTCAGATCCCGGCGGCCGACGTCACCCGCTTTCTGGCCGGGCTGGGGCTTGCCACGATCGTCGGCCACATCGACGACGAGGCGGTGGCCGCCCGCGTGCTCGGCTTCGGCGTGCTGTTCGGCCAGGGCCTCCTATTCGGGGCGCCGCGTCCGGTCAGGCCCGAGGTTCTGGAAAGCCCCGGTACAGCGGCGGCGTGATGGTTCCAAGGGCTTAGACCTTGGGTAGGGGGTCGAGGGGGCAAAGCCCCTCGTCTTAACTGGCCCGTGCTTTGACGATGACACTGGCCGTAATCTTAGCACCCATGGGCAGTTGGCTCTAACGCCGGCTGCTTGGTTTGAAGCCCCCGCCGAGCCGCGAGTTGCCGGGTGTCACATCTCTGGGCTAGGTGTCTGTCGGAATGATCCACATTCAATCGACTGGATGCCCACCATGTCCCTGCGCGCGAGTCCGCCGCCGATCCCGATCCTGCGCTCCATCGAGCCGCTGACGCTGGAGGCCGAGGCCTGGCTCGTCGACATCTGGGGCGTGATGCACAACGGCGTCAGGCCCTACGTCGATGCCGTCGAGGCGTGCCGCATGTTCCGCAGCCAGGGCGGCATCGTGCTGCTGCTGTCGAACAGCCCGCGGCGGGCAGCGGGCGTCATGGCTCAGCTCGACCAGATCGGTGTCTCCCGCGAGGCCTATGACGGCATCGTCTGCTCGGGCGATGCGACGCGGGCGCTGATCTCCGGCCTGGGTGCTGCCCCCGTCTATCACCTGGGGCCTGAGCGCGACCGCCCGATTTTCGACGGCCTCGCCGTGACCCTCACTGAGGCGGCCACCGCCGAGGTGATCGTCTGCACGGGGCTGTTCGACGACACGACCGAGACGCCGGACGACTATGCCGGCCGGCTTGCCGACTTCGCGGCGCGTGGGCTCGCCATGATCTGCGCCAACCCGGATCTGAAGGTGGAGCGCGACGGCCGCATCATCTGGTGCGCGGGCGGGCTGGCGGAAGCCTACGAGCGGCTGGGCGGCAAGGTCTCCTACGCCGGCAAGCCGCATGGTCCGATCTACGACATGGCGTTCGCCGAGTTGGCCGCCATCAAGGGTGCCAGCGTCTCCCGCTCGCGGGCGCTGGCCATCGGCGACGGCGTCAGGACCGATATCGCAGGCGCGGCCGCCAACGGCATCAAGTCGGTCTATATCGCCAGCGCCGTCCATCTCGAGACGGGCGCGGCGCTCGATCCCGCCGCAC
>JBGSQO010000073.1:0-2253 GCA_041738055.1 Filomicrobium sp. | reverse complement strand
AGGCGCCGGACGGCGGGCGCGCGTGATCCTGATGGCAGGATGCGCGCAACAGGTGCTGCGCCCGGATATCAACGACGCGACGATCCGGTTGCTGGCCCGTCGCGGCGTCGACGTGATCGTCGCCAATGGCGCCGGCTGCTGCGGCGCGCTCGTCCACCACATGGGCCGCGAGAAGGACAGCCACGCCCAGGCCAAGGCCAACGTCGACGCCTGGATCCACGAGATCGACAAGGCCCCCGTCGATGCGATCCTGATCAACGCCTCCGGCTGCGGGACGACCGTCAAGGACTACGCGCACATGCTGCGCAACGTTCCGGCCTATGCCGAGAAGGCCAAGCGCGTGGTGGCGCTGACCAAGGACATCACCGAGTTCCTGTCGGACTACGATCTGGGGCCGCCGCGGCGCTATTCCTCGCTGCGGGTCGCCTACCACTCGGCCTGCTCCATGCAGCACGGCCAGCGCATCACGGACGAGCCCAAGGAGCTTCTGAAGCGGGCGGGCTATACCGTTGCCGACGTGCCGGAGGGCCACATCTGCTGCGGCTCGGCGGGCGTCTACAACATTCTGCAGCCGGAGATCGCGGGGCAGCTCAAGGAACGAAAGATCGGCAACATCCGCAAGGCCAAGCCCGATCTGGTGGCGACCGGCAACATCGGCTGCATCTCCCACCTCGAGAAGGGCCTCGGCGTGCCCATTGCTCATACCGTCGAGTTGCTGGACTGGGCCTTCGGCGGTCCGATCCCACGCGGGCTCGAAAAACTCGCCGCCTTCATGTCCGATGTCCCCGAGCCGAAGCGCTACGTCGAGGACGACTTCCTCTACCCAATCGAATCGCGAACTTGAGGCGGACAGACATGGACGAGACCAAGATCGATGCCGCCGCCATGGGGCGCCTGGCCAAAGCCCTCGCCTTCATCTGCGGGGCCGACAACCCGGCAACGAAGGCTCTCGCCATGGCTGCCCGGACCGGCGCGGAGAAGGACGTCAAGGCCGCGCGGACGCAGTTCCTGAAGCTGAAATCGACCGACCGCCGGGCCGCCTTCGCGATGATCGAAGACGAGTGATGTCCGGTTGCCTCCCAATTCGCGCAAGGTTCCGGCCAGAGATAGCGCCAAGTGAAGACGAAGGGGCCTTGCCCCCTCGACCCCCTACCCAAGGTCTTAGCCCTTGGAACCATCACCGGGAGTTCCTGGCACGACCTTTGCCCAGACGAAGGCAAACGGGGTGATCCCCCGCGCGGGGGTCCGGGGGCGCGCAGCCCCCGCACTTAACTCATCCCCGGTGGATAGCTTCTCCCCACCCCTCGCGGTGCGTGCTCGAATCGCTATGGTTCGAGACCCAGGGGGACAACCATGGCTGCACTGTTGAAACGCGTCGAGAGCGAGGATCAAGCGCTGCTCGGCGTCAGGAACTCGGCGCGCGGATTTACGTGGCGGGAGCGGCTGGAGCGCGGGCGTCTGCCCATCGCGCATGCGATTAGCCAGCGTCACGGCCTGCCGGACCTGCTCGGACGGATGTTGGCCGCGCGCGGCGTCGCCATCGACGACGTCGGCGTGTTCCTCGATCCGACGATCAAGGCGCTGATGCCCGACCCGAGCGCGCTGCGCGATACCGACAAGGCGGCCGCCCGCATAGCGAAGACCATCACGGCGGGCGAGAAGATTGCGATCTTCGGCGACTACGACGTGGACGGGGCCTGCTCGTCGGCGCTGATGGCCCGTTTCCTGCGCCACCATGGCTGCGAGGCGCGCATCTACATCCCCGACCGCCTCAGCGAGGGCTACGGACCCAACCCGAACGCCATGCGCCAGCTGGCCTCCGAAGGCGCCCGGCTGATCATCACGGTCGACTGCGGCACGACCAGCTTCAAGCCCTTGGCGGCGGCGCGCGAGGCCGGCGCCGACGTCATCGTCATCGATCACCATCAGGCCGACGAGACGCTTCCCGACGTGGCCGCCGTCGTCAATCCGAACCGGCAGGACGACATCTCGGGCCAGGGCCATCTCTGCGCGGCCGGTGTCGTGTTCCTGGTGCTGGTGGCGATCACGCGCGAGTTGCGCCGGCTGGGCTTCTATGGCGAGGGCCGCAAGGAGCCGGGGCTGCTTGACGAACTGGATCTTGTGGCGCTGGCGACGGTGTGCGACGTGGTCCCGCTCGAGGGCCTCAACCGCGCCTATGTCGTCAAGGGCCTGCAGGTCATGCGCGGGCGCCGCAACGTCGGGCTGAAGGCGCTGTTCGATGCCGCCGGGCTC
>JBGSQO010000070.1:0-3643 GCA_041738055.1 Filomicrobium sp. | reverse complement strand
CCGTGCGCCGCCGCCAGGAGCGCGATGCGGAAACGGTCGCGCCCCTTGCCGCGGCCGACGACGTGCCGGACTACTTCAAGCAAGACTTCCATTTCCAGAAGGGCGGCTACCTCGCCGAGGAATCCGCGCGCCTCTACGACGTGCAGGTCGAGACGCTGTTCTACGGTTCCGCCGCCGCCATGCGGCGCGCCGCGCTTCGGCCGATCGGAGAGCACATCGCCGGCCGGGATCAGCGGCGCATGAATTTGCTCGATGTCGCTTGCGGCACCGGGCGGCTGCTGCGCGAGATCCGACTCGTCTATCCGGCTCTGAACCTGACCGGCCTCGATCTCTCCCACGCCTACCTCGCCGAAGCGAAACGGCACATGCACGATCTGCGGCCCGCGGTGTTCGTCAGGGCCAATGCCGAATCCATGCCGGTGGACGACGCCAGCCAGGACATTGTGACGAGTTCGTTCCTGTTTCACGAATTGCCGCCAGAGGTGCGCCGGCGCGTCGCGGGCGAAATGGCGCGCGTGCTGAAGCCGGGCGGCATTCTCGTCTTCGTCGACAGCCTGCAGATGGGCGACCGGCCGGGTTGGGACGGCCTTCTCGAAGGCTTCCCCCAGCGCTTTCACGAGCCCTACTTCCGCCACTACGCAATCGACGACCTCGACGCGGTGTTCTCCGGCGTCGGGCTGCACGCAGTGACGTGGTGGCCGGCGTTTCTTTCGAAGGTGATGGTGCGGAGAAAGGCGTGAGTGCGGTGGGGCGGCGGCTTCGGGCCAACAGCGGAATACCGGTCAGCATGGATGTTGCACCGCACAGCGTTTGATCTTCGCCCGAATTGTCATTCACTGTCACAACGATGCGCATCGCATGCGCAATGAATTTGCCGGTCATCGCCGAATCGCCGAATCTCTTGCTCCGGAGGGAGCGGGTCATGACGATCAAAACCATCGGTGTGCAATCCATAGACGAACTCGAAGCGTTTCTCACGGCGCTCGGAAACGGCTTACTCTATCGTGGCCAAACCTCGGACTATCGCGGTCCCTCAGGCCTGCCGCAGATTTCGACTTCGTTCTCCCGTCGCGGCTGTCACCCGCCCCACATGCTGCGGTGGTCTCATTACGCCGGTGCCATTCTCCGTACCTTCGTCAAAGGCTTCGACGACGGAGCCGATCCAGCCACCGACCAAGCCATCCTTCAGCATTACGGCTGGCGATCCTTCTTCATCGATGCCACCTCCGCGCCTGCCGTGGCGTGCTGGTTCGCCGGCCACACATTCTCAACGCAGCGCAAGATCGACCTCACCGAGGATTGCTGGGAGACCGGCCTGTTCACAGTTCGAGATGCGGCGACTTACGAGCCCGCCGATGGTCTCGCCGTCCTCTACTGCCTGAGCAAGAAGCGCCTTCGCGGCCATGGCTTCCAGAGTGTCGACCTCAGCGAGATCGCAACTGCCATAGGCCGTCCGCGTTATCTCGCTCAACAAGCCTCGATGGTCGGGCCACTGCAGACATCCCTTCCGGCCGATTGCATCACCGCCAAAATCCTCGCACCCGCGAGCGTCTTCCGGGACTACGCCGCATCCAAAGGACTCCGCACGACCGCCGATCTCTTTCCCGGTCCCGACGAGGATCCCGTCCTCGCCGCGCTGCTCGGCATGCCATGGGTGCATCACGACGACGGCGCAAGCCGGAACGACCTCGCCTTCTTCTTCCGCAGCTTGCCGATCCCCGAGTACGGTTGGCCGTTCGTCAAAATCCACGACAGCTCCGTCGCCTTCTATCGCCCCTTCTGGCTCGCCAACGAATGCCCGGCAGACGGGCCGCCGTTTCCTGGCGCCACCTACCTTCTCGCTCCCGAGACTATGTTCTACGGCGTCCCCGGCGACACCCGCGGTTTCCCGAAGCTCAGCCGCCTCCTCTCCGAGCATCAGTACCTCATCGTCGAGATGGACGGTCTCATGCACCATCCACACACAGGCCCGACGCAGCAGTACGGCAAGGGTATCTTCCTAGAGCGCGTCGGTGATCTCGTGCATCTCGGCGAGGTCGCCATCGGCCATCCCGGCATGCGCCCCAGCGAGTGCGGTCTCGTGCGCGGCCGGCACTATCGCATCGCCACCGACGGCTCTTGGTCGCGCGAGCCGCATTTCGACGATTGCCCGTGTGGCCACGATGCCCTGCACGACCATCATCTGGCGGTCGCCACCCATCTCGAGCACGAGCTGGCCCAGAGCCCGTTCCGGCGCGTCAAACCCAACGTGCTCGCGCACCGTGATGTCGACGCTGCCTTAAGCCTCGATCACATCAAAGACCAATCCAGTCGGGCAGAGCCATACTTCTCGGATCTGCAGCCGGTTGCCTGACTATCCGTTCTACGGCACTTTGCTGATGCTGCAGTTGCTCAAGTCCGCTGAGGGTCGAAACCCGCCGTCCGCCGGTTACGCCCTGTCGGCGCCCACCAACCGCTCGCGGCCGAGCGCTGCGAATACGGTGTCGACGATGCCGACCGCGCCGAGGCCCGCCGCCTCGTACATTGCTTCCGGCTTGCCGTGCTCGACGAACACGTCCGGCAGCACCATCGGGCGCACCTTGAGCCCGCGATCGAGCAGACCCGACGTCGCGAGGTAATGCAGCACGTAGCTGCCGAAGCCGCCGATCGAACCTTCCTCGATGGTCACCAGCACCTCGTGCCCGCGCGCAAGCCGCGTGATGAGATCGGTGTCGAGCGGCTTGGCGAAACGCGCGTCGGCGACCGTAGTCGACAGGCCGAACGCCGCAAGTTGCTCGGCCGCCTTCATCGCATCCTTGAGGCGCGTGCCGAGTGACAGGATAGCGACCGTCGTACCTTCGCGCAGGATGCGGCCCTTGCCGATGGGCAGGGGGGTGCCGCGCTCGGGCATTTCCACCCCCATGCCCTCGCCCCGGGGATAGCGGAAGGCAATGGGGCCCTGATCATGCGCGACGGCGGTCGCGATCATGTGGCAGAGGTCGGCCTCGTCTCCCGCCGCCATCACGGTCATGTTGGGCA
The DNA here is from genome assembly GCA_041738055.1 of Filomicrobium sp. GTDB lineage: Bacteria > Pseudomonadota > Alphaproteobacteria > Rhizobiales > Hyphomicrobiaceae > Filomicrobium. Next base: position 625 of record JBGSQO010000070.1, on the reverse strand, counting down.
GGTTGGCGAGGAAACAGATGTCGAAGGCGCCGGCATGGGTGGCGCCGTCCTGGCCGACCAGCCCGGCGCGGTCGATGGCAAAGCGGACCGGCAGGTTCTGCAGGGCGACATCATGCACGATCTGATCGAAGCCGCGCTGGAGGAAGCTGGAATAGATGGCGCAGAACGGTTTCAGCCCGGCGGCGGCCAGGCCGGCGGCGAAGGTCACGCCATGCTGTTCGGCGATGCCCACGTCGAAGACCCGGGCAGGGAAGCGACGCGCCATGACATCCAGCCCCGTGCCGCCGGGCATGGCTGCCGTTATCGCCACGATGGCCGGGTCGCGCGCAGCCTCTTCCGTCAGACGCTGGCCGAAGACGGCGGTATAGCTCGGCGCGTTCGAGGCGGCCCTGGCCTGCTGTCCGGTGGCGACATCGAACTTCGCCACGCCATGGTACTTGTCGTCGGCGCGTTCGGCGGGGGCATAGCCCTTTCCCTTGACGGTGACGCAATGGATCAGCACCGGGCCCGAGGCGCGGGCGCGCGCGGCGCGCAGGGTGGCCAGCAGTTGCTCCATGTCGTGGCCGTCGATCGGGCCGATGTATTCGAAGCCGAATTCCTCGAAGAGCGTCGCGCCGCCGGGCTG
>JBGSQO010000065.1:0-3583 GCA_041738055.1 Filomicrobium sp. | reverse complement strand
CTCGGCCCCCGCTTCGACGTCGTGCTGGTCGATGCGCCGTGCACCGGAACCGGCGTCTGGCGCCGCCGGCCCGAGGCCAAGTGGCGCCTTAAGGAAGCCAATATTGCCGAGCGGATGGCCGAGCAGGCCCAGATCCTCGATCAGGCGGCGGGGCTGGTGAAGCCCGGCGGTGAACTGATCTATGTCACCTGCTCGCTGCTGCCGGAGGAGAATTTCGATCAGGTCGCCGCGTTCACCGAGCGCCACGGCGGATTTGCCATCGCGGACTGGCGTGACGTCTGGACCGAGCGGATCGGCACCGCTGCCCCCTCGTCGGCCGCCTCGGCCACGCAAGGCCTGCTGCTGGCTCCAGGGACCCACGGGACCGATGGTTTCTTCGTCTCGGTCCTCAAGAAGGCGACGGCCTGAAGTGGTGAGCCGGAGCACAAACGCGCTCCCTGCAAATAAACCTGCGGGCCGGGCTCGAGGTATCTTGCAACGCTGATGCATTGGCGTATGTATCGCCCGCCGCAACGAGCCCGGCCGGACTTCCGGCGCGGCCTGCTCGTTGACGAGCCTGCAACGGTTGCCGGGCTCTCGCCGCCCCTCCCCGTGCTGTTGTTTTGACGCGAGAATGCCGCGGCGACGTGGCTGATGGGAGACTGCGACATGGCCGTTCCGGCAAAGTCGAAGAAGGTCCGCCGTATCGCCCCCCGCTCCTGCCTCGGCCCGGTCGCCGATCTCGAGCAGCATCTGCCCGCCGAATGGTGGCGCAAACTGTTCAACGCCCTGTACGTCAAGACCGACGGCGATGTCGTCGAGAACGTCGAGAATACCCGGAAGGATGTGGACTTCCTGCTGTCGGCGACGGGGGCAGAGGCTGGCAACGACATCCTCGACCTGTGCTGCGGCCAGGGTCGCCACTGCTTGGAGCTGGCCCGCCGCGGCTACCGCAACGTCACCGGCGTCGATCGCTCGCGCTATCTGATCCGCCTCGCCAAGAAGCGGGCGCAGACCGAAAAGCTGACCGTCGCGTTCAAGGAGGGCGACGCCAGGAACCCGCGCGTCGCCGAGCAGACCTTCGACATCGTTGCCATCATGGGCAACTCGTTCGGCTATTTCTCCAACCAGTCCGACGATGCCAAGGTACTGGCCGCTGTCGCCAAGATCCTGCGCGGCAACGGCCAGCTCGTGCTCGACATCACCGACGGCGGCTACATGGCCGAGCACTTCGAAAAGCGCTCCTGGGAGTGGATCGACGCCCACCACTTCGTCTGCCGCGAGCGCTCGCTGTCCTCGGGTCGCGACCGGCTGATCTCGCGCGAAGTCATCGTCCACGACGAGATGGGCGTCATCGCCGACCAGTTCTATGCCGAGCGCCTCTATACCCGCGAGACGATCACAACGCTGTTGACCGAGGCCGGCTTCCGCGACGTTCGCGACCACGGCTCGACCGAGAGCATCTCCGACCGCGAGCAGGACCTCGGCATGATGGCGCGGCGCATCCTGCTGACGGCCGATGCCCCCAAGAAGCCGGCGCGCAAGGCCAAAGGGCCGAGCGCGAAATTCGACGTGACGGTGCTGCTCGGCGATCCGCGTCTGCCTGATGCCGTGAAGCGCGGCGGCGCCTTCAACGCCGAGGACCTCGATACCGTCAATCGCCTCAAGGAAGCGCTCAACGACCTGCCGGGCTATACCTTCCGCTACCTCGACAACCACAAGACGATGCAGCGGGACCTCAACGAGCTGACGACCGACCTCATCTTCAATCTGTGCGACGAGGGCTTCAACAACGACCCCTTCAAGGAGCTGCACGTCCCAGCCATGCTGGAGACGCGCGGCATTCCCTTCACCGGCGGCGGCCCGCAGGCCTTGGCGGCCTGTTACGACAAGGGCCTCGTGCGCGCGGTCGCCATGACGCTGGACGTGCCGGTGCCGCTCGAGACCTATGTGCGTCCGGGCGACCAGGGCGCGACGCTGCCGTCGGTGTTTCCCGCGATCCTGAAGCCCAACGTCGGCGACAGCTCGCAGGGCATCACCAAGAACGCGGTGGTGCGCACGACGCGCGAACTCCTCAATTATCTCGAGGACCTGCGGACGGCGTTCCCGAAGCGCGCCGTGCTCGTTCAGGAGTTCCTGACCGGGGCTGAGTATTCGGTTGCCATGATCGGCAATCCCGACCAGGGCCTGCGCGCGCTGCCGATCCTGGAGGTCGACTATTCACGCCTCGATCCCAATCTGCCGCAGATCCTCGGCTACGAGTCCAAGTGGGAGCCCGAGAGCCCCTACTGGACCGACATCCGCTATCAGGAGTCGACACTATCGGAGCAGCAGCAGCAGCAGCTGGTCGAGCATTCGGCCCGGTTGTTCGAGCGTCTGGGCTGCCGCGACTACGCCCGCTTCGATTTCCGGGCGGATGCGCGCGGCGAACTCAAGCTCCTGGAAGTGAACCCGAACCCCGGCTGGTGCTGGGACGGCAAGATGAACCTGATGGCGAGCTTTGCCGGCATCCGCTATGCCGAGATGCTGAACCAGATCCTGATGGCGGCCATCGACCGTCTCGGCGTCGTACCGACCGTCAGCGCCAAGAGCCCCGGCGAGGAGAAGGCGTCGCGCAAGGCGGCGTGATTGGCTAGTGTCGTAATCGCCGACGTCGGGCCTTCGCTGCGCTGGCGTCGGAGATGATCACGGATGCCGACTGATATCTTCCAGGCAATCGAAGCCGCCAAGGCCGGGCTGACGGCGCTGAAACCGCTGTCCGGCGCGGCGCTGCGCGGGTTGGAAGACTGGTACGATGTCAATCTGACCTACTCGTCCAATGCGCTGGAGGGCAACACCCTTACCCGCAACGAGACGGCCATCGTCATCGAGAAGGGCATCACCGTTCGCGGCAAGCCGCTGAAGGACCACAACGAGGCGGTCGATCACTATGCTGCGGTGAAGTTCATGCGCTCGCTGGCCCGCGACGACCGCGCGATCGGAGAGGCCGAAATCCGGCAACTGCATCAGTTGACGGTTGCCACGACGGTCGATACCGCTGGCCGCTATGCCACCCGCGCCCGCTTCGTCAATACCAGCACGGGCGAGCATCGTTTTCCAGCGCCGGCCGATATCCCCCCGCTGATGGCGGATTTCGCGGCGCGGTTACCGGCGGCGCCTGACGCCGAGGCGGCTTTCCGAGCCCACCTGGAATTCATCGCCATCCACCCCTTCGAAGACGGCAATGGGCGCACCGCCCGCCTCCTGATGAACGCCCTGCTATTGCGCGGCGGCTATGTGCCACTGATGATCGATCCGGCCCAGCGGCCCGACTACATCGATGCCATCGAGGCGCATCAGACTGGCGGCGATGCGGAGGTTTTCCTCGCGCTGATGGGCGGCTTGCTGCTCACCGAGATCGACGGTTTCATCCGGCGCGTGTCGGAGGCTTCCCCGCCCGATGCCGAGACGACCTGAGCGAGACGGCGGAGCGGCGCAGTGAACAGGCATGAGGCGCGCGAGACCCAGGCGATCGATGTGCCCGGCGTCGGCCGCGTCGGGCTTGCCGTCTATGGCGCCGACAACGGCTATCCGGTCCTGGCGCTGCACGGCGCGCCCGCCTGCC
>JBGSQO010000056.1:0-2440 GCA_041738055.1 Filomicrobium sp. | reverse complement strand
GATGCGTTCACGTCGCAGCTGCGGCGCTGGTCGATTCCGATGCTCGACCGGGCCATCGCCGCGACGGCGGACGCGCTCAAGTCCGCCCGCCTCACCTCGGCGCTCGAGGAGGTGATCGCCGAGCGGCTGCTGCTGTCGATGGCGAGCCAGGCGCGGCGCTAGGAGGGGTCTTTGGAGGTCACTTCCCTACCCGGTGGGCTTGCGCTGGCGCTTGCATGCTTCGGCTTCAGCTATGCGCTGGGACATTTCTTGGCCGGGCGGCTATCGCGGCGAGCATTGGCTTCTTGTGTCGCCGGATCTCTGGGCTCGGGCCTTCTCGTCATCTATCTGCGTGAGATGCCCCTGGCCGAAGGTGCGGCCAGCTACGCAATCATCGCCGGGCTGTCGGCAGGGCTCGGCTGGCTCGAAGCCAGATGGACCGGACGGTGACACCGCCGGCCGCTCCAACTAGCTGGCGACCCGCAAAGCTGCGCCAAATATCGTTGAGGCCGGGGGCGGACGCGATATAACCCTAGCCGCCGGTGCCAAGCACACTCCGGCACGCCACACGCCTCACGCAGGACGACAAGACATGACCAAGCTGCACGCGACCGAGAGGCCGTCGACCGAGGTCGATACCACCGGCGTCGAAGCGCCGCTGAAGGCCCGCATACTTGCCGAAGCGCTGCCGCACATGATCCGCTACGACGAGCAGACCGTGGTCATCAAGTTCGGCGGCAACGCCATGGGCGACCAGGCCCTCGCCGACGCCTTCGCCAAGGACGTCGTCTACCTGAAGCAGTCGGGCATCAACCCGGTGGTCGTGCACGGGGGCGGTCCGCAGATCGCCAACATGCTGAAGAAGCTCGAGATCAAGAGCGAGTTCGTGCACGGCCTGCGCAAGACCGACAAGCCGACGGTCGAGATCGTCGAGATGGTCCTCGCCGGCGCCATCAACAAGGAGATCGTGTCGGCGATCAACCGGCAGGGTGGCAAGGCGGTCGGCATCTGCGGCAAGGATGCGAACCTGATGATCGCCAAGAGGATCACCGAGATGCCGCATCCGGAATCGAACCTGATGGAGGCGGTGGACATCGGCTACGTCGGCGATCCCGTCGAGGTGAACCCGCACATTATCGATGTGATCTCGAAGTCCGACCTGATTCCGGTGGTTGCCCCGATCGGGCAGGATCGCGACGGACAGACGCTCAACATCAACGCCGATACGTTCGCGTCCGCTCTCGCCGCGCGCATGAAGGCGAAACGCCTGCTGCTGCTCACGGACGTTGCCGGCGTGCTCGACAAGGACAAGAAGCTGATCTCGGATCTCTCGGTCGATCAGGCCCGCGCCCTGATCCGCGACGGCACGATCTCGGGCGGCATGATCCCGAAGATCGAAGGCTGCATCGAAGTAGTTGAGGCGGGCGTCGAGGCCGTCGTTATCATCGACGGGCGCGTGCCGCATTGCGTGCTCCTGGAGCTTCTGACCGAGCACGGCGTCGGTACACTCGTCGGCAAGCGCGTGGGCAAGCCCGCATCGGCAGCGAAGCGGGCCGTCTAAATGCGTCAATCGAGTGAAGGCGTGTTCGAGCAGACGTCGCCGCCAAGCGGTACCCCTGGAACCTCTAAGGGAGTGTCATCGCTGCCGGCGCATCGTCGTGCCTGCGCGCGAGGTTCCGCGCCGAGAATTTCCTGATCGGTGGAACTCACCAGCCAAAGCAAATGTTTCCCCCTCAGAATAAATCCCTGAGGAGAGATGCATGCGTATTCTGCTCACGATTCCTCTCGTTCTGGCACTCGGCGTCCCAGGCGCTTTCGCTCAGGCGCAGCGAGCCCCAGCCCAGAACCCACCCGCCGCAAGTTCCCCGGACACGACCGGCAACTCCGCTTTGAAGGACCCGACTCCGAATTCCGACCGCCCCGGCGCCGCTGGCACCGGAACGGCAACCGGCACGGATGGACGGGCGACAGCTGCCCCGGTCATGTTCAACCAACTGGAGTCCGGCGCCAACAGCTTCACCGAGGGCCAGGCGAGGTCCCGGCTGGAAGGTGCAGGCTTCAGCAGCGTGAGCGGCCTAGCCAAGGATGACAATGGCATCTGGCGCGGACAGGCCCAGCACAACGGCAAGCAGGTCACCGTCGGACTCGACTACAAGGGCAACGTGGGCATGCAGTGACGCGAAGCTGCCGTTCCACACGAACCACAGGACAATCGGATGCACACCCACACCATAAGCGCGATGTTCGACACGTATGCGTCGGCCGCGCGCGCCGTCGAGCGGCTCAAAGCCGCCGGCATTCCGCATGATGACATCAGCCTTATCGGCCGTGACAGCACCACGACAGCTTCTTCGACGGACCGCGACCGTGACGGCGTCAGCGACCAGACCGAAAACGCAGGCACCGGCGCCACGATCGGCGGCGTTATCGGTGGCGGCGCTGGCCTGCTCGCGGGTCTCGG
>JBGSQO010000049.1:0-5171 GCA_041738055.1 Filomicrobium sp. | reverse complement strand
CGCGGCGGACAGCGCGGCGGGCAGCGCGGCGGGCAGCGCGACGGGCACGTCGTCGAGCAACGTGGGTTCGATGCGCCCGATCGTTTCGGGGGGCGTCTTAGGCATGTATTGGCCGATGCCGCTTCTTCATAATGCAATGATAACACAAGAAAAAATTTCGTTCCAGTCGATATCTGACCGATGATCTGGCCGATCCCTTGGCCGTTATTGAGCGCTGGCGCGGGCCATCGGCATCAGGGCATGCCGAGTGTGGCGACTGGCGGGTTGGCCAACCCGTCACTGCGTTGGCCGAACAACGATCACCGTTGTTAGCCGGACGCACCCGCGATCCACTGATACCGCCAAAGATGCGCAGGGAAATGTTATCCCGGTGTTATCCGGAGGCCAATCTATGCCGGCCGCAAAACCAATCAACCCATTGAAATCATTGGTGAGCGGGGAGGGGATCGAACCCTCGACCATCTGATTAAAAGTCAGATGCTCTACCACTGAGCTACCCGCCCGTTCGCCGGATACACTGCAAAGAAGCGCCAGTGCGCCGCCTAGCCGATCGCGATCCTGCCTTTTAGGCTGCCTGCCAAGGGTGTCAAGCCGAGGCCTGAAGTCGCGCGGGGCGATCGGGTGAGTCGGGGATGGAGAATCGGAAGGGATGCTGAATCTGTCGGTGTCCTCATGAGCCGCGGGAGGCAGGGATGGCGACGGAGCAGCCGAAAGCGGAGCCGGCGTTCGATCAAGTCGTCGAATGGCTCGGTCGCTTCGAGGACCTCGGCGCCCCGAGGCGAGCCGGCAAGGTCTGTTGCCCGCTGGATAAGACGCTGCCGCTTTGCCTGCTCGCGGTGCTGGCGGGCACCGGGAGTTGGGTCGAGATCGCCGAGTTCGGCCGGCACAAGATCGAGTTGTTGCGGCGTTTCACGCCCTTTGCGGAAGGCACGCCGAGCCGCGATTGCCGGGGCGAGCTGGTTGTAAGTATCCCCCGGCAAAGCCGGGGGCTTTAAGATTGGAACCGCCAGGGGCGGTAGATGGGGTCGCTGACGCGGCCCCAAAGATGTGAACCGCCTGAAGGCGGTGTCAACGCCAGAGGTTGAGTTGCTCCAATCTCTGGTCCTCCTTCTCCTGGTTACGGATGTAGGCCCGTATCGCCTCCTCGTCCCTTCCGACCGTGTTGACAAAGTATCCCCTGGCCCAGAAGTGTTGCCCCACGAAGTTGCGTTTGCGCTCGCCGTAGACCCGCGCCATGTGGATCGCGCTTTTACCCTTGATGAACCCGACCACCTGCGAGACGGCATGTTTCGGTGGGATCAGGATCAGCATGTGCACGTGATCCGGCATCAGGTGCCCTTCCAGGATTTTCGACTCCTTCTGCAGCGCCAGTCGGTGAAAGACTTCGCCCAGATGCTTGCGGAGTTCGGCATACAGCGTCTTCCTCCGGCACTTCGGTATGAACACAACGTGATATTTGCAGTCCCAGGTCGTGTGGCTTAAGGCATTGTAGTCGTCCATCGGTGGAATTCCTTCCGTGTGCGTGGCTGCTCACGGTTGAAATTTCGCTGATGGACCGCCGGATACGTCAAACTTCTACTGCCTCCCCGGCAGAGCCGGGGGGTCTCCCGCTGACGGTAGTCCATGGTCGGGGTGCTTGGGGGGCGGACAGCCCCTCGAAGGCCCAGGACTGCAACGGCTGCGCAATCAGGAAAAGTTGTGACCCGCCTCTCGGCACGACGCGCCTTCCGGCCGGCTCTCGGAACGAGTGTCGGAAGGCGCAAACAAGGCTCCCGCGCCTTCCTGCCGGCTCTCGGCAGTGCGGATGCGAAGTGGGCATCCGAAGCACCACAACGGGCGTGTCGGAAGGCGCAATCAAAGAGTCTTCGGAGGGCGCAAACGAGGGTCATACCGTCCCGCCGATCCAACAGCTTCAGAGTCGAAACATCGGCGGGTGGGGCTAATCACTTTCGGCGGCTGGAACGGTCGTCTCCGAACGCCTGCGCCAGATCTGGTGTCCATGCGCTGGCGAGCGGATTTGTCCGATGAGAGGGTCGGATCAAGTCAGGCAGGTGCGAACGATGTGCGCCAGGTCTCTGGGTATGGCACCCAACTCTCGGTGGCGGGCCACCAGCGTCAACGTGCGCGAAAACTCTGGCCCCGGTAGCGGCACGATCTTGACCGCGTCCGAGGGGAGAGCCGCTTCGCTCACGCAGAGCGGCGTGGTGATGGCAAAGCCCCCGCCGGCCGCCACCACCGCGCCCACCGCATAGGGCGTATCGAACTCGAGCCCCATGGGCAGCGCCAACCCCACCCGGCGCAGATGCCGTTCAATCTCCAGCCCGGTCTGCGAGCGCGCGCTGAACCGAATGAACGGCAGGCGAAGCGACAGCCGCTCGATATCGGCCAGCGTGCGCACGCCATCCCCCTTGGCCGGCAGCAGCAGCACGTAGGGCTCCCGCCGGAGTTCGAAGCGCTCCAGCCCGGGCGTTTCGGTCATGTCGTCGACGCCGATGAACATATCGAGCCGGCGGGTCAACAGTGCGCTTGCGTGCTGAGACGTGAGACCCGACAGCACCGAGGCGGACTGAGCGCGCTCGACGAGAAAGCGCGCGATCGGGCGGGTCAGCGCACGGCTCAGGGAATCGACGAGGCCGATCCGCAGGTGCGCCACTTTGCCATGGACGGTTTCGCACAACAGAGCCGGGATTTCGCGGGCATCTGCCACCAGCGCGGCGGCGCGTTGACGCAACAGGGCACCGGCCGCCGTGAGCGCCGCCGGACGCACCTTTCGATCGAACAGGACGGAGCCGGTCCGCCGCTCCAACTCGGCGATGGCCTGGGACACCGCTGGCTGCGTAATCCCGAGCGTGCGGGCGGCCGCCGACATGCGCCCGCTGTCGCAGACGGCGAGGAAGATCTCGAGCGCGCGCAGATCGAAGGGAAGTTCCGGTGGGCCGGCGGACATGGGCAAGATTATAAGTAAGGCTTATGTTGGCTTCAAGCCGGCGAGCGCGTCTTCTCACGCTCATAAACCGCGGCAGGAGAGCGGCATGCGGCCCGACCACTATTCGATCTTCAGCGTCCTGCGCGAGGCGCTACGCGGGCACACCGGCTGGCGGCCGGCTTGGCGCGATGCGGCGCCTAAATCGGCCTACGACGTGATCATCGTCGGTGGCGGCGGGCATGGACTGGCGGCAGCCTTCTACCTTGCGAGCGAATATGGCATCCGCAATGTCGCGGTCGTGGAGAAGGGCTGGATCGGCTCTGGCAACGTCGGGCGCAATACGACCATCGTGCTCTCGAACTATCTGCTGCCCGGCAACATTCCGTTCTATGAGACGAGCCTCAAGCTGTGGGAAGGCCTGGAACAGGCGCTCAACTATAACGCCATGGTGTCCCAGCGCGGCATCGTGAACCTGTGCCACACCGACGGCCAGCGCGATGCTTATGCCCGACGTGGCAACGCCCTGCGCCTGCACGGCGTCGACGCCGAACTGCTCGACACTCAGGGCGTGGCCCGCCTGTATCCCTGGCTCGATTTCGCCAACGCCCGCTTTCCCATCAAGGGCGGCTTGTTGCAGCGGCGTGGTGGCACGGTGCGGCACGACGCGGTCGCCTGGGGCTATGCGCGCGCCGCCGACCGGCTCGGCGTCGACATCATCCAGAACTGCGAGGTAACGGGCTTTCAGATCGTTGACGGCGCGGTGACCGGGGTCGAGACCACGCGGGGCCTCATCGGGGCCAGGAAGGTCGCGCTGTCCTGCGCCGGCAACTCCTCGCGCGTCGCCGCACTGGCCGGGCTGACGCTGCCGATCGAGAGCCACGTCTTGCAGGCCTTCGTGTCGGAAAGCATCAAGCCACTGATCGACGGCGTCATCACCTTTGGCGCCGGGCACTTCTACATCAGCCAGTCCGACAAGGGCGGCCTCGTCTTCGGCGGCGACATCGACGGCTACAATTCCTACGCTCAGCGCGGCAACCTGCCGGTCGTCGAAGACGTGCTGGAAGGCGGCATGGCGCTGATGCCGAGGACCGGCCGCGTCAGGCTGCTGCGCTCGTGGGGCGGCATCATGGATATGTCGATGGACGGCTCGCCCATCATCGACCGCACGGCTGTCCGCAATCTCTACCTCAACGCCGGCTGGTGCTACGGCGGCTTCAAGGCGACGCCGGGTGCAGGGCTGTGCCTCGCCCATCTGGTGGCGCGCGACGAACCCCACGATGTCGCCCGCGCCTATCGCCTCGACCGCTTCCGCACCGGCCATCTCATCGACGAGAAGGGCATGGGCAACCAGCCCAACCTGCACTGAGGAGCGCAACCCCATCATGCGCATCACCTGCCCGCACTGCGGCGAGCGCGGCCTCGACGAGTTCGTCTATCTGGGCGATGCCAGCCCGGCGCGACCCGACGCCACCATTCCCGAACCTGATCCGGCAGCGACGGAGGCGGCCTTCCACGCCTACGGATACGAGCGCGCCAACATCGCCGGCCCGCAGTCCGAATTGTGGTTCCACGCGAGCGGCTGCCACGCCTGGCTCGTCATCGAGCGCGATACCCGCACGCACGCAATCGGCAGCGTGCGGCTCGCGCGTGACGTTGCGCTGGCGCGTGCCACGACCACAGGAGAGCCCGCCGCATGAGACTGGAACGTCCGCAGACGCACCGGCTCGACTCCGGCGGCCGCATCGACCGCGACGCGCGGTTGCGCTTCACCTTCGACGGTCGCGCTTACGACGGTTACGCCGGCGATACGCTGGCCTCGGCTCTGCTCGCCAACGGGGTTCGCCTCGTTGCTCGCTCGTTCAAATACCATCGCCCGCGTGGTGTTCTGTCGGCTGGGTCCGAGGAGCCCAACGCGCTCGTCGAACTGCGCTCCGGCGCGCGCCGCGAGCCCAATACGAAGGCGACGACGGCGGAGTTGTTCGACGGCCTGGAGGCGCTGAGCCAGAACCGCTGGCCCTCGCTCACCTTCGACGCCATGTCGGTCAACAATCTGCTGGCGCCCGTGTTCGTTGCCGGCTTCTACTACAAGACGTTCATGTGGCCGCAAGCCTTCTGGGAGAAGGTCTACGAGCCGATCATCCGGCGGGCAGCGGGCCTCGGCCGCGCGGCCGACAGCGCCGACCCCGACCGCTACGAGAAGATGACGGCGTTCTGCGATGTGCTGGTGATCGGCGGCGGCCCGGCC
>JBGSQO010000710.1:0-3444 GCA_041738055.1 Filomicrobium sp. | reverse complement strand
TGCGGCCGAGAGCGGCGAGCGCCTCCGCCGACGGCTTGGCCACCGAGTCACCAGCCGGCGTGACCGGGCGTGCCGTGCTGCCGGGCGTGCGCAGGCCGACCTCGACCTTCTCGGCGCCCGCGAATTCAGCCTGACAGCAGGACAGGAGCACGTCGACATAGTGCGACTGGATCCAGTTGCGCAGGAACTTCACCGGCACCGAAACCCGGACGACCTTGCCGTCGAAGCCGTCGAACTCCAGCGCCTTGAACCAGCTGGCGTAGATTTCGTCGCCGAGGCGGGAGCGCAGCAACGACCGCACCTTCGTGCCGGCCTGAGCGCCCGCAGCCTCCTGGACCGTCCGGGCAGGGGCGGTGTCCGCACCCGCCTTGCCCGTCTTCACCGCCAGATCGGCGGCAACCTTGGCCACGTCTGCCGTCACCAGTAGCGGCTCGGCCGCGATCGTCGATTGCAAGCTCATTGTAGTACCCCGCAGTTACTTGTCTTTGCCCTCGTTGAGCGACAGCCGACACAAACGGGCCCTTTGCCTCCCGCGCCCACGGGAGGACAACCGCTGTGTCAGACCTGTCGCGGATCGGGTGCGCGTCAGCCTTGCACCCAGGGGAGACCATCGTGCTTCCAGCCCGACTGGGTTCCCCGATGACGATGGCCATCGAGGGGTCCCTCGAAGCCGGTCGCCACATTGCAGCACCTCGGATAGCCGAGGGCCGTCATCGCCTGAGCCGCCATGCGGCTACGCCCTCCCGAGCGGCAAATGAAGAAAAGCTCCGCACGCTTTTCCACGCCGCTGGCGGTCAGGAACTCGGACAAACGCTCGGCGAACGATGGATCGATGCGGTTGTCGGGAAACGACTGCCACTCGATCCGCAGGACCTCCTTGCCGATAGCCGACAAATCAGGTAGCCCCACGAATGCCCATTCTGCTCGCGTCCGCACGTCGATCAGAACGGCCTCTCGATCTTTCTCGAGGTGCTGCCACGTCTCACGCGGGCTCACGTCCTCGACCGCGGTTGCGCCATCGCTGGCACCAACAGGATCTGCCTGGCCCGTACTCACCTCGAAACCTCCACTCCATTCGCAACCGACGCTTCGTCGTTCGTGGCGAGAACGCCGACGGTCGACCACCTGACTGGACACGTGCCGCTGAACGGCGAACCGACGCCGCACGACGCGGCGATACAAATTTTTACAAGACCGACATGGGAAACGCACGGATGCTGCGACGGTGATACGCCCGCTGTCGAAAAACCATTTCGACGCGAAACTCACGACTAGGACACCAACGCAGACGAACTTCGGACGACGCGAGACACAAACTGAAAAGGCCACGAAGGCCGCTCGGCGTCCGGTAGGTTGTTAACTAGCCGTTAAGGCCGACGATAGCAACCGCCATTAGGTTGTATTGCGCATGCACCCATCGCTGCAAACCGGCATGGAGCGGGCGTGCGCGAGGTCCTTCATCGGCCGTCGCCGTGTGGAAAAAGCCCCATGATCCACAGCGGCTTATTGAATTTTTGCACAGCCACTGGACAGTAAAACGGCGCCTCGATTTGAGACGCCGTTCAGGGTTCAGATTGAGCTTGCGAGGTGCTGCCGGCGGCTCGACTCGATGGCTTGTCGGCCTCACCGGATGGAGGCAAAAAGCGACGGACTCCATCCGGTTAGTGAGGTTCAGAGCGTCGACCTGGACGGCGCGGACGGCCATTGCCCTGTGGCGAACATGACACATCGATGAAGAGAGCCGCGCGGCCAGCTCGTCAGACTGCGGCCGACATCGCCTTCACTCGCTGGGTGAGGCGCGAGATCTTGCGGGCGCCCGTGTTCTTGGGAACGATGCCCTTCTGGGCCGTCCGCGCGATCATCGGCTCGGTCGCCTTTAGCACGGCGAGTGCCACGGCCTGATCGCCCGACGCGATCGCCTCCTCGACCTTGCGGATCTGGCCGCGCATCTGCGTGCGGCGTGCCTTGTTCTGAGCGGTCCGGGTTGCGATCTTGCGAACGGCTTTCTGGGCCGACTTGGTATTTGCCATGCGGGAAACCTTCCAGAGCTGTGTGGGCTCCCGGCGCGCGCGTCGACCCGGCAGGGCGGGCGGCAGGCGGCGAGGAGAGAAACGGACAAACCGCCCAGAGCAGGTCTCCGGGCGGTTCAGAGTGGGCGAGGTTATAGTCTTGTCAGGTTTACCGGTCAACGGCGACCAGTCGTCCGGCCTCGAAACCTGCCGGAGGCGCCAGCGATCCTTCGAACGACTTCGGCCCGTTGAACTCTCGCCCGCGCCTTCGCCGTTCACCATGACTTGAGCAGATGCCGCGTCCCAGCACGGATTGCCGAGCCAACCAGCAGGATGTTAAGCGGGCGTAAACGAGGCTCGGCTAATTGTCGGCACGGTCTCAACAGGGGTAGCGTCATGATCGAGATAATCGTCTGGATGGTGGCCATCGCCATCAGCATCTTCGTTCTGATCGTCAGCGCGGCCGGCGGTCTCGTCGGAACGCACACGACGGTCGCATCCATCGTCGCGCTGTGCTTTGCAGCGTTCGCGGTATTCGAGAACCGCCGCCTGCATGAGGCACAAGCCAGCGAGTACCAGATCGCCGCTTCGACCGCCCGCCACATGGGTCTGGTCTGGAGCTGGGGGGCTCTGAGCCTGCTGATGACCTACATGCCGAGCCTCAACATCCTGATATGGAAAGAGTGGCTGACCTTCACCGGCATGTTCGCGGGCCTTGCCGTGTTGTGCCTGTTCATGGCCACGACCATCGCCAACGACGAGGCGAAGGGGCGCCAGGACCGCAGCCTGCTCAACATCGCGCACTACCTGTCGGTGACGCAACTCGTCGGCATGGTGATCGCCATGATCGGTCTGGTGGCCGACAAAAAGTTCCCACCCGTCGTCAAAAAGAGCATCGATTGGCAGGACTGGGCCGCCAACAATTACTTCTTCTTCGGTGCCGCGGCCCTGGCCGTGATCTCGGCCAACGCCTTGATCTCGGCGCGCAAGCGCAAGCTGGCCTGATCCGCCTGCGATTGCTATGAGCGGCGGGCCATCCGAACCGGAGCCCGTCGCCCATGTCGCTGCACCCTCTGATCCCCGCTCTCATCGCCGCGCTTCTCGCATCGGCAGCGGGCATGACCTATGGCGCGACGATCGGCGACAAGCAGGTCTCGCTCATGGCCGCGCTGCTGTTTGCGGTCGTGGCCGTGGGCGCGAGCCTACGGATCAATGCACCGCTGTGGCGCCCCGATCCCTCCCGGCCGGATGCCATCCTGGTCTATGCGACCCAGCGCAACGCGCGGCTCATGGCGATGGTCTACGCGTGGGGCGCGGCGGCGCTGTTTGCCGTCTACACGCTCACAGAACTGTGGTGGTTCCACTCCTGGCAGTACGGGCTCGCCATGGCGCTGATTGCCGCCGGGCTCGTCGGCTACGTGCAGCGGCTGTGCGA
>JBGSQO010000698.1:0-8432 GCA_041738055.1 Filomicrobium sp. | reverse complement strand
GCCGTCGATCGCATCGACGCCGCTGCCGCCGGTGATGCGGTCGTTGCCCGCGCCACCCTTCAGTGAGTTGTTCCCTGAGGCATCCGTGATGATGTCGTCGCCCGCTCCTGCATCGACCGTGTCGTTGCCGGCGCCGCCGTCGATCGTATCCTTGCCGCTGCCGCCCGTGATGCGGTCGTTGCCGGCGCCACCCTTCAACGTATTGGTCCCGGAGGCGTCCTTGATGATGTCGTCGCCGGAGCCGCCGTCGATGGTATCGTTGTTGGCACCGCCATCGATCGTATCCTTGCCAGTACCGCCGGTAATGCGGTCATTGCCGGCGCCCCCCTTCAACGTATTGGTACCGGACGAATCTTTCAGGATGTCGTTGCCTGCACCACCGTCGAGCGTATCGTTGCCGGCGCCACCATCGAGCGTGTCGTTACCTCCGAGCCCGAACAGGATATCGTTGCCGGCAAGCCCAGTGATCGTGTCGGCCGTATTCGTCCCGTTCAGACGATCGTTCTTGGGAGTGCCGCGCCGGACTGCCATGCTACCCACCTGATCCTGCAAGATGTCATCGTGGCCGCAGGCCGCGCTGCCAAAGGCGAGCGTCGCGCTCGCTCCGTCTAGCGCCTCGGCATGGGCGCCCGCCGCATTCCGCCGCGATCGGAGGAGGACCCGGACGCAGCACGCCCCCCGGTCCTCCCAGGCCCCATCAGAGGATCACGTCCTGTTCGGCGAGAAGAGTCGTGCGGCCGTCGAACGTGATCTGCTCATCGCCGAAGCTGATGACCAATTCGCCGCTCGAAAGATCCATCAGGAGGTCCGACAGCGCGTCGATCCCGGCGATCTGCGAGACGTCGATCTTGTCGCCGCTGGTGAAGTCGACGATGACGTCGTTGCCCCAGCCGGCGGTGAAGCGGAACGTGTCGGTGCCGCTGCCGCCACGAAGCGTGTCGTTTCCAGCACCGCCCTCGATCATGTCGACGCCGGCACCACCGCGCAGGTCGTCATCGAACGCCGAGCCGATCACCGTGTCCGCGCCGCCACCGGCATCCACATAGGTGAGCCCGCTGATGGCGGTCAGCGCCGAGAGATTGAAGGTGTTCGCACCCGACGTGCCGATGACTGCGGCGCCATTGCCCTGCCAGATCTCGATGCCGTTCACCGTGGAGTCGAAGCCGACCATGGTCAGATTGCCGCTGCCTGCAACGACTTCGAGCACGTCGCCCAGAGTTTCGCCGCCTTCGCCGGCATCGATCGTGTCGAGCAATGCCTCCAGCTTCTGCACGACCATGGTGTCGTCGCCATCGCCGCCGGAGACCGTGTCGGTACCGATGCCGCCATCGAGGCGATCACTCCCCTCGCCACCAGCCAGCGTGTCGTTGCCACGACCGCCGAGGATCGTGTCGGCGAATGCACTGCCGGTCACCGTGTCGTTGCCGCCACCCGCATCGATCGTGCCCATTGCGCTGATTGTGGTGAGCCCAGCGAAACTCAGCGAGTCGGCTCCCGATGTGCCGACGACACCAGCCCCGTTGCCGAGCCAGATCTCGATTGAACTGGTGGTCGTACTGAAGCTCGCCAGTGTGACCGCGGCGCCCCCGCTGACGAAGAGCGTGTCCGTGCCCTCGGCAGCCGACATCGTATCGCCGACGGCCTCGGCGCCGATGACGACGATCATGTCGTCGCCCGCACCACCATAGACGTTGTCGGCATCGCGCCCGCCGCTCAGGACGTCGTTGCCGAGACCGCCGAACAGCGTGTCATTACCCGCTCCGCCGCGCAGGTCGTTACCGAAGCCCGATGCGAACAGCATGTCGTTGCCGCCACCGCCGTCGACGAAGGCGAGGCCGCCCACAATCGAGAGCCCCGACAGGTCGAAGGTCGTCGCATCGGACTGACCGACGAGCCCCGCGTTGTTGCCCTGCCAGATCTCGATACCGCTCGCGTTCGCATCGAAATTGCGCAGCCGGAGATCGGCAGTGCCCGTGACCTGCAGCGTGTCGCCGGTGACATCGTGCGTGCCGCCGCTCATGACGTCGTCCACCGCATCGCTGCCGGCAACCACGATGACATCATCGCCAGCGCCACCGAGGACCGTGTCGATGCCGGCGCTGCCGGTGAGAGTGTCGCTGCCGCCGCGGCCCTCGAGCGTGTCCTCGCCGATACCGCCGACAAGGATGTCACCGGCTTCGGTACCGACAATCGCGTCGGCACCCGACAGGCCGTCGATGGTGCCGATGTTGCCCGAGCCGTCACCCGTCTCGAGGCCGGAGAAGTCCAGCACGTTGGTTTGAGAGGTTCCAACGACGCCAGCGCCATTGCCGCTCCAGCGCTCGATGCTGGAGCCGGTGGCGTCGAAGCCGTTCAGCGTGACCGCCCCGCCGCCGACGACCTCGATCGTGTCGGTGCCGGTGCCGCCGGAGATCACGTCGGCCTGCGCCTCGATACCGGCAATGCGGAACACATCGTTGCCCGCGCCACCCGACACTTGGTCGACACCGCTGCCGCCGGTGATCGTGTCATTGCCCTCGCCACCGTCGATGCTGTCGTTGCCAGCCCCACCGTCGAGCGTGTCGTCGCCGTCATCGCCGGTGATCGTGTCGTTGGCACCACCGCCCGACAGGACATCGGCCTCGGTCGTGCCAATGAGCGTATCGGCGACGTTAGTGCCGGTCTGCACGAGGCCCGGCAGGTCGTTGACGCTGATCTGGTAGACTTGCCGAGTCTCGCCGATGCCATCACCCACGGCAATTTCGATCGAGTAAATATTGTCGCCATCGGCGCTGCCCGGCATCTCGAAGTCCGGAACGGTCGTGAAGTAGATGCCGCCGGAGCCGTTGACCGCGAGTCTGTCGGCATCAGCGCCGCCGACGATCGAATAGGTCAGCGTCGTGCCGGCATCGGCGTCGCTAGCCCCGACGGTCGTGAAGACGCCATCGGTGCCCTCGTCCACGGAGACGATGGGGTCGTCGGTGAACTCCGGCAGGTCGTTGCGGCCCTCGACCGTCACCTCGACGGTGGCCTCGGCGGATGCGCCCTCGCTGTCGGTGACCGAGTAGGTGAAGGCGACGATCTGCGATTGGCCGACAGCCAGTCCATTGAACGCACCGTTCGGATCGAACGAGAACGAACCGTCGGGATTGACGACAACCGCCCCGAAGGCCGGGCCGTTGACGAGCGCGTAGGTCAACGCGTCGTTGGCGTCCGGATCGCCGCCGGGCAAGGTTCCGCCAAACGCCTGATCCTCGTCCGTCGCGGTTGCCATCATATTGGCGAACGGGCCATCATTGGCGCCGAGCACGGTGATCAGCACGCTGGCCGCAGCTGAGTAAACAAAGCTGTCGAAGGCCCGGTAGGTGAAGCTCACCTGCGCCTGCTCGCCCGCGCGCAGGTTCTGGAACGCCGCGCCGGGATTGAACGTGAACTGGCCGTTGGGTTGCAGGCTGACGGTGCCTTGCGAAGGCTGATCGACTATCTCGAAGGTGAGCGCGTCGCCGTCGCCGTCGGTGCCGCCGACGATTCCGTCGACCGCCAAGTCCTCGGTGGTCGTGACCGACGCGCCGGTGGCGACCGGCTCTGCGTTGGTGCCCGTCACCGTGATCGTCACGGTCGCTGGTTCCGAGACCGCGCCGTGGCTGTCCTCAACCTCGAACAGGATCGTGACCTCCTCGGTCTCGCCCTGGCCGAGATGGCCGAAGGCGCCGGCCGGATCGAAGGTCAGGCTCGCGCCGTCGAGGGTCACGAGGCCGCCAGCAGGCCCTGAGACGATGCGATAGGTGAGGGTCGTGGCGTCGTCGTCGCTGTCGGCGTCGTCGGCGGCCAGATCGACCGTGATCGCGCCGGTCTCACCGCTGTTGCCCGCCTCTGCGAGCGCGACGGGATCGTCATTCTCGCCAGTGAGGACGATCTGCACCGTCTCGGTGACGGCCGGGCCGTTGCCGTCGGTGACCGAGATCGTGAAGTCCTCGGTAACGATGTCGCCCGCAGCTAATGCATCGAGTGCAGCGCCCTGGGTCAGCGTATAGGTCCACGCACCCGTCGCCTCGTCGATGTTCAGGTTGCCGTAGGCTCCGGCAGCATCGCCGGCATAGGCCAGCGTGTCGCCGGCATTGGCGTCGATGGCCACGATCAGGCCATCGACGCTGCCCGCCGCGTCGTTCTCGCCGATCGTTGCGTCGAGCACGCTGGCACCGGCATCGATCTGAGGCGCGGCGTTGGCGCCGGACACCGTGATGTTGATTGTCCGGGTCTCGGACTGCACGCCGTGGCTGTCGGTGGCGCGGTAGGTGATCATCACCGTGCGCGATTGCCCGGCGCCGAGGTCCTCGAACGCGCCCGTCGGATCAAAGGTCAGCACGCCCGCAGCGATATCGGCGCTGCCCTCCTCCGGCTGGCCGACGATCTCGTAGATGAGTGTCGTCTGGTCGTCGTCGCTGTCGGGGTCGTCGCCCGGCAGCGTGATGTCCACCGCCCCGGCCGCAACTGTGGTCGGCAGATCAACATTGGCGATGACGGGGGCATCGTTGGCGCCGGTCACAGTGACGGAGACGGTCGCGGGGCCGGAGGTGGCGCCATGGCTGTCGGTCGCCCGATAGACGATCTCGACGACCTGCGTCTCGCCCTCAGCCAGATGGTCGAACGCGTTGCCCGGCGTGAACGTCAGGCTCGTGCCTGTGATGGCCGCCACGCCCGGAACCGTGCTGGAGACGATCGAGTAGGTGAGCGTCGTCGCATCGTCGTCATCATCGGCATCGTCGCCGGCCAGAGCAATCGCGAACGACGGCCCATGCTCGTCCGCCGCTGCCGCCACGTCGGCGACGGTGGGGGCGGTGTTGGGCAGGACGATGTAGGGTGTGAAAGGAGGCACGAACGATGCGCCGGTCAAATCGGTGGCGATGACGCCGCTGAGCGTCGCCACAACACCCCAATTGGCCGCAGCCTCCCCCGCCCCCCGATCAATCTCGATAAGCGTATCCGAACCATCCTGCACGAGACGCACGAAGGCGTCGGCGCCGAATGGGTTCGAGACACCATCCCAGCCCAGCGGCATCAATAGCGATGTGAGATCGATCACGTCCCCACCTAGGCCGGTACCGAAGTCGGCAACAACGAGGATGCTCGAGCCATCCCACGTGGTGAGGTGGATCTGGTCGCTGCCCGTCCCTGTCGTCAGATGCCTGGAGCCTTGCACCTTGACGAAGGCCGTATCACTGTCGTCTCCGAGGTTTGCATTGAATGCTTCTGCGCCGTAATCGACCAACGTGTCGGCACCCGTGCCGGTCACGATCGTAAAGGCACCCCCACGGTCACCGAAATCCGGATAGCCGCCAACCGTGACGTTGTCGTCGCCCGTGCCGGCATCGATCAGTCCACCGCGGTTGAAGTAGGCCTGCCGGACAACGATCGTATCGTTGCCCGCGTCACCGTACAACTCGATGCTGGTGTCGTCGCGATCCGCGACATTCCCGACGATCGTGTCGTTGCCGTCTCCGCCGTGGATCGTAGCGACGCCCCCCCGCGCAACAAAGTCGACCGTATCGTCGCCGGCTCCTGCATCTACCTGATCCCGACCGTCCTCGGCGGTAATCTGATCGTCGCCTCCGAGGCCGAGAATCACATCGCCTTCGAGGGTTCCGACCAGCGTGTCGTTACCCTCCGTACCGACGATCGGCGGCACACCACTCCCCACGCCCGTCAGCGTGATGGTGGCGTTGCCCGTTGTCGCGCCGCCGTTGCCGTCGCTGACGAAATACTCGAACGTGACCGATGCCGTCTGTCCGTCGGAGAGCGCGGTGAAATCGCTGCCCGGATCGAACACGAGCTTGTTGTCGACGATCGACACCGTGCCGGTGCCGAGCGTGACGCCGTCGGGACCATAGACACCGGTGATGTGGACATAGTCGAGCGTCAGCGCGTCGCCGTCGGGATCGCTGTCGTTGGCGAGCACGTCGAGCGTGACGACGTCGGTTTCGAGGATGGGGTCGGGGGGGGTAGCAACCTCCACACCGCCGATATCCGTCGGCTCACCGGCCGCCTCGCTCGTAAGTCGGGTCGCCGTGCCGTCCGCATTGACGCGGAAGATGCCGCCGTCGGGATTGTCGTTGAACTCCGCGTCGAAACTGCCGTCGGTATTGAAATAGACCTGCCCGTTGAATTCCCGGAAGTTACCTCCGTTGAACTCGCCCGTCAGGTCGATGCCAGTGATCTCCGTCACCGTCCCATCGGGGGTGATCCGGTAGGCACCGACGTCGCCGGCTTTGACGCCATCGTTGGTGTCCAGGTCACGGACGGTAAAATACAGACTGCCGTCACTGCCTTCGAACATGCTGAACGGATTGATGATGTTCGTGGCCGCCGCGGTAAAGCTCGTCAGCTGCGCCAGGCCGCCGGTTGTCTCCTCGATCGACCAGATCTGCCACCCAATCGATTGCCCGTGACCGACCACATACTGGGTGCCGGAGCCGAACGACCAGAATTGCGGATAAGAATCGTACAAGTACGAATCCGGCGTAGTCCCGAAGTCGTCGTTGGATACCGTGAATACCTGCGCGCTGGCCTGAACCGGCGCACCCGTCCCATCGAAGGCAAAGAGCCGGTACTCCGAGCCGTCCGCAACAGATGTTCGCTCGAACTGGAAGATAACATTCCCACCCACCGGCGCCACGTCATTCACCGCAACCGGCGCGGAGTTAGCCCCCTCCGCCGTGAACGTCACCGTGCCCGTCGAGACGCCTGTGCGGTTATCCCAGACGGAATACTCGTAGGAGTAGGAGCCGGCGAAGTCGGCGGGGGCGTCGAAGGTGACGGTGCCGTCCTCGTTCCAGGTCACGGCCGGGCCGCCGTCGAGCGGGCGCACGTCGAAGATATTGAGCGTGTCGCCGTCGATGTCGCTGTCGTTGGCGAGCACGTTGAGACTGACGCTGCCGCCGGCTGCGACGGTCGCGGCATCGTCAGTCGTGGTTGCCGGGGTGTTGTCGATCGCGCCCACCGCGGCGATGTCGAGCGTGCCGTCGGCGAACTCGAACAGTTCGACGTTGACGGTACGGTCCTGGGTGAGTTCGGCACCCTCGCTGACGGGCTCCTTCTCGAACACGATGATCTCGCCGGAGACGAGGTCGTTGTAGACGTGATAGTCGGCGCGGTTCTTGGCAAACACGGCCGTATCAGAGCCGCCGCCGCCGTCGAGAACGCCAAGGCCAGGGCCGCCACTCAGGCGATCGTTGCCGCCGCCACCCAGCAGGACGTCGAAGCCTTCACCGCCGTCGAGCCTGTCGTTGCCGCTGCCTCCAATGAGCACGTCGTCGCCGCCGTTGCCGGATAGCACATCGTTGCCGCCCTCGCCGCGCAACTCGTTCGCCCCGGCGTCGCCGGTCAGCGTATCGTTTCCGATCTCGCTGCCGCGCACGTTCTCGATGCCAGTGAGCGTGTCGAGCGTGCCGAAGCCATCTAGCGCCGTTCCGGCCGAAAGGTCGACTGTGACATCGCCCGGAGAACTAAAGTAGTCCGCTTGGTCTATGCCGTCGCCGCCCTCGATGAGATCGTTGCCGGCATCGCCGCGGAGCTGCTCGTAGCCGCGCGAAGATTGGCTGCCGTCCGAGCCGATGATGTGATCATCGTGGGCAGAGCCGCGGACCGCGAAGACGCCGGTAAACATATCCGTACCAATTCCGCCGTCGGCCCCGCTCGTCGATTGCGCGATACCGGTCGCGAGGTTGACGGTGACGCCCTCGGTGGCATCCTGCACGTTGATGCGCGTCGTGCCGTTGCCGGTGATGGTGTCGTTGCCGCCGCTGCCGCGCACTTCGAAGAAGTCGTCGCCGAACTTGCCCGACCAGCCGCCGAGGATCTCGAAGGTGTCATCACCTTCGGTGCCCCACACTTGATCGATCAGCACGAGCGTATCGGTCCCGACGCTGGCGTCTCCGATGACCGTGCCCACGCCGTCCGTGCCGATCGTGACACTGATCGTGCCCGTCTCACCTGCGTAGCTTGCCGTATCGAAATCGCGTGGTGCAACTCGATAGGACACACCCTCGATATAGTCGTCGCCGGCGCCACCGAAGTAGACATTGATACCAGTGCCACCAAACAACTGGTCGTCGCCGCCTTCGCCGCGCAGCGTGTCATTGCCGCCGAGGGCCTCGATAAGGTCGGCCGCCGCCGTGCCGTCGAGCACGTCGTTGCCGGTGGTGCCGAGGATGGGGTTGAGCGGGTTAGTAACGACGGGTTCAAGTTGCGGAATGAAACTATCGACGGAAAGCTGACTCGCACCCACCCCCTGCAGCCGCGCGACGGTCTCATAATAGACGACCGTCTGCTCCGCATCCTCCCAGCCGGCATCGTACTGCAGCAGCGTGTCGGAGCCGTCCTGAACCAGACGAATGTGGCCCGTGGCGAACGGGTTGCCGCTCGTCCACGGCGTCGAGCTGTTGGCGATTGCGTCT